>JAZKFP010000030.1:0-28582 GCA_040386355.1 Pseudomonadota bacterium
GTATTGCCGATCCAGCGCGTTTTGATTTGCGTGGCACATTGGAATTTGGTCAAGACGTTGCGGTAGATATTAATGTCTGTTTTGAAGGTGACGTTAAACTGGGTAATCGAGTAATCATCGGACCCAACGTAGTTATTCGAAACAGTTCGATTGGTGATGATTCGATTATCGAAGCTTTTTCACATATCGATGAAACCCAACTTGCAGATCATTGTTCAATCGGCCCCTATGCGCGGTTACGCCCAGGTACTACCGCGGATAGCGGTGCAAAAATTGGCAATTTCGTTGAGACCAAAAAAACTCATATTGGAGTCAACAGTAAGATTAATCATTTGTCTTATGTCGGTGATGCCCATCTTGGTAAAGATGTAAATATTGGCGCTGGTACAATCACTTGTAATTACGACGGCGTTAATAAAAACATTACTCAAATTAAAGATGGCGCTTTTATTGGCTCCAATTCATCATTGATTGCACCGGTTACCATTGGTGAAAATGCGACTATTGGCGCAGGCTCAACCATTACTAAAGAAGCTGCTGCAGAATGTTTAACCTTAACGCGCGCGCCACAAAAAACACTTTCTCATTGGCGACGACCTAGTAAAAGAGATAAAAAATCGTAGAGATAAAAAATCCTGATGTTATACCCATAACGATTGATTTTTAGATTAAATGTAATGGTGAAGCATGAAGTTTTTTTTCAATCGCACGCAACGCTGTTGATTAATAGCGTTGGGGACGCTGCGTAGCTATGTCTTACGCAAGAAAAAGCAACACAGTAAGTGGAAAAAAAGATCATGCTGAACACCTAAAATTCAATCGTTATGGGTATAAATCCTTTCTTCTCTAAGCAAAGCCGCCTATCCTCTGAAAAGAGTTTATACATTTCAATACATCTAATTTTTTCAATTTTTATTTGAGGGGAACCAACCTGTGTGTGGCATCGTTGGGGCAATAGCTGATCGTCAAGTAACACCAATATTAATTGAAGGGCTTCGCCGTCTTGAATATCGCGGCTACGATTCTGCGGGTTTTGCAATCTTAGCGGATACCACCGGCGCATTAACACGTGTTCGCAGGGCCGGTAAAGTCCAAGCACTTGCCGAAGCCGTTGAAACTACAAACGCGTTAGGTCGATTAGGAATCGCGCATACGCGTTGGGCAACACACGGCTCGCCTGTAGAATCGAATGCACATCCACATATTTCTAATGAACATCTTGCTGTTGTACACAACGGCATTATTGAAAATTATGAAACCTTAAAAGAAACCTTAATTAAGAAAGGCTATAGCTTTACTTCAGAAACTGATACTGAAGTGATCGCGCATTTAATTCATTTGGAATTAACCAAAGATCAGGACTTATTAGCGGCAGTTCGTCGAACCCTGACTCAATTGCACGGCGCATTTGCAATCGGTGTCATTAGTGCGGAACATCCCGATCGACTAATTGCATCGCGTAAAGGCAGTCCACTTGTGATCGGTTGTGGTATTGGCGAAAATTTTATAGCGTCCGATCAACTCGCTTTGTTACCCGTTACGAATCGTTTTATTTTTCTCGAAGAAGGCGATTTAGTAGAACTGCATCGCACTAGTTTGCAAATTTATAATCAGAAAGGCGAAAAAATTACTCGGCCTTTTCATGAATTGGATATTACGCAAGATCAAATAGACAAAGGCAGTTATCGGCATTTTATGCTGAAGGAAATTTTTGAACAACCCGATGCAATTCGTCGAACTTTAGAAGGCCGATTAAGTGAAAATCATGTTTTAGAACAAGCCTTCGGTCCTAAAGCTAAAGATTTACTGGATAAAGTTAAATCGATTCAAATGATTGCTTGTGGTACGAGTTATCACGCAGGTTGTGTCGCACGTTATTGGTTTGAGTCCTTAGCAGGCATTTCTTGCCAAGTTGAAATTGCAAGTGAATTTCGATATCGAAAATCGATTATTCAACCAGGGACTTTATTCGTAAGTATTTCTCAGTCAGGAGAAACTGCAGATACTTTAGCTGCGTTACGTGATGGTGGAGATAAAGGTTACGTTGGCGCATTAACAATTTGCAATGTGCCGACAAGTTCGTTAGTTCGTGAATCCGATTTAGCAATCATGACGCACGCTGGTCCAGAAATTGGTGTCGCTTCTACTAAAGCATTTGTGACGCAATTAACTGCTCTATTTATGCTGGTTTTATCACTTGCGCGACGCAATAATCCCACGCTTAATACCGAGCACTATGTAAAAGAATTACATCGATTGCCGATCATCTGTCATCAAGCGTTGCAACTCGATGCAGAAATTGCAGCCTTAGCCGCGGATTTTGGTGACAAACGTCACGCGTTATTTTTAGGACGTGGATTACACTATCCAATCGCAATGGAAGGTGCGCTTAAATTAAAAGAAATTTCTTATATTCATGCGGAAGCTTACGCTGCGGGTGAATTAAAACATGGACCATTAGCGTTAGTAGATGAACATATGCCTGTAGTTGCAGTGGCTCCAAGTGATGATTTATTGGAAAAACTAAAAAGTAATTTACAGGAAGTACGCGCGCGCAGTGGAATGTTGTATTTATTTGCGGACGAAAAATCCGGAATTCAACCAATGCCGGGCGTTAAAGTAATTTATTTACCGTCAATTATCGATGTATTGGCACCAATTTTATATACTATTCCGCTACAACTTTTGTCCTACCACGTCGCAGTAATTAAGGGTACAGATGTTGACCAGCCTCGAAACTTAGCAAAATCGGTTACGGTTGAATAAATAATATTTTTTTAAAAAATTTAATTTTACGGACACATGTTGTTCGTGAAATTTTTATATTGTGTTGGAGGCAAGAATGGAAGTATTTCAGGCGGTTATTCTTGGAATTATTCAAGGAATCGCTGAATTTTTACCAATCTCAAGTTCAGGTCATTTGATTCTGGTTCCTAAATTTACTGGCTGGCAAGATCAAGGAATTGGCTTTGATTTATCAGTCCACATTGGAACTTTGTTTGCAATATTAATATATTTTCGCAAAGACGTAAGCACGTTAGCGGTAGATGGTCTCAAATCAATTCACCAAAGAAAAACAGTAGGGCAAAGTCAATTATTCTGGGCTGTATTATTAGGAACAATTCCCGCCTGTATTGTGGGTGCTTTAATTTTAGATTTGATTGAACAATCTTTACGTTCAGAAAAAGTAATATTTTTTACCACCATTATTTTTGGAATATTATTAGGACTTGCAGATCGAAAAGGAAATACCGGACGTGATTTAGAAACGGTTACTTGGAAAGAAGGTATTTTAATTGGATGCGCTCAAGCAGTGGCGTTAATTCCTGGAACATCACGTTCAGGAATTACTATGACTACAGGTTTGTTTTTAGGTTTAAATCGAAAAGCTGCTTCACGATTTTCTTTTTTTCTGGCAATACCAATTACCGGATTAGCCGCTACAGCAAAATTAATAGAAATTGCTACGAGTAATGAGTCGGTTGAATGGGGAATTTTTTTATTGGGAGCGATTGTCTCATTTGTCGTGGGGCTTGCAACCATTCATTATTTTTTAAAATGGCTCAACGCTTTTGGTATGTTGCCTTATGTAATATATCGATTATTGTTAGGTTTAGTAATATACGTAGTTTTCCTTTCTTAAACCAATTTAAAGAGACAATTGTTTCTTCTTTATAAGACGCCTCATTTAAACTTCTTAAAATCGAAGCGTCTTTTCCTAAGCATTCTGATTTTTAAATTATTAATTAATTTTAAAAGATATTCGAGCAATGAAAAAAATTAAATCCCACTCACAGGGTAAAACTAAACGCAGTCAAAAAATTGGTTTACCACCGGGAACAGCAATGTTTATCGGTGAAAAAAAACGTGAAGACGTGCAAATCAGCATTATTCAGTATTCAGAAGATTTTTTTAATGAAAAGAATAATGCCAGCTTAGAGGATTGTTTAAATTTCAAAGAAAAATCCCCTATTACTTGGATTAACATCAGCGGAATTCACGATTCAAAAACAATTGAATCCATTGGAAAGCATTTTAAATTTCACTCTTTAACTATTGAAGATATTGTTAATACTGCGCAAAGACCAAAAACTGAGGAATACGATACCTATTTTTTTATCGTATTAAAGATGATGACCTACAATCGAGACCAAAAAATAATTGAAACCGAACATTTAAGTTTGATTTTTGGTGAGGGCTATGTCATTACTTTTCAAGAAGATGAAGGAGATGTTTTCGATTTCATTCGAGAACGTTTACGTTCTGGCAAAAATAGAATTAAAAAAAATCAATCTGATTATTTAGCCTATTCCTTAATTGACGCTGTTATGGATAATTACTTTCTAGCGCTAGAGCTATTAGGAGATGATGTCGATCAACTGGATCAAGAAATTTTATCGGATTCAAAACCAAAACATATTCAACAAATACACGGATTAAAACGTCATATGCTCATGCTGCGTAAAGCAGTTTGGCCACTTCGTGAAGAGGTTGGGACATTACTTAAAAGTTCTTCCTCCCTTTTACACGATTCAACAAAAATATTTTTTAGAGATTTGTATGATCATATTATTCAAGCAATCGATATGATTGAAATGCATCGTGAAAGTGTTATGGGTATGTATGACATCTACCTATCTAATATCAATTTTCGCATGAATGAAGTTATGAAATTCTTAACATTAATCAGCACAATTTTTATCCCATTAACTTTTATTGTTGGAGTATATGGAATGAATTTTGAAAATATGCCAGAGCTTAAGTGGGATAATGGTTATTATTATATTTGGACCGCCATGATAATTTCTGTAGTAGGCATGATTTTATATTTTAAAAAACGGAGATGGTTTTAAAAATTAATAAAGGTGATGAGTTTGATTTGCATCACCTTTACTTCAACACTTTTACAAAGTATTAACAAAAAATACTAATTACATAGGGGCAGGAGAAGACATCGAATTTTTGTGATCTTTCATCTTATTGTGCATTTCTGATTTCATTGTGTCATGATGCATTTTTGCTTCTTCACTAGATAAACTACCATCTTTGTTAGTGTCAATTTTCTCAAACATCATTGTATGATGCGAGTCAAATTCAGTTTTATTAACCAAACCATTTTTATCTGCATCCATTTTCTCAAACATACCTACTGGTGGATGACCTGCTGGCAATTCTTTTCCTTCATGATGTGCTGCAAAGCTGATTGAGCTTAAACCTAAAGAACAACCAAGAATTAAATTTAAATAAATTTTATTTTTCATAAAAAAGCTCCAAAAATAATATTGAAAAGAGATTAGTATCAAACCAAGTAAAAAACGTGATTCACACAATGAAGATAAATAAAGACATGTGAATGGATTGTAAGCAGAAATAAGACTATCGATAGCAGAAAAAGTTTTAACGAAGATTTGAAATAAATGTTTTTTAAATAATTTGACGAATTAAAGTGAATGCTTCTGCATATTCAACACCTACACAATGACCACGAAAAGCAGCTAAATGCCGCATGTTTTCGAAGGAACGACTGTGAGGAGAAACTCTCATTTCTGCATGATAAAGTTGCAAGACTGCCATTTTTTTGTCGAAATAATCTGTGATATTAACGTACACATTCGGTGAAAAATGTAATGGTCCAGGCATTTGCCATTCTGTACTTGAAAGCACTTCAAAGCTGTAAATAGTTTTAACCGGAAATTCAGGTTGAGGTCGACAAGCAGTTAGAACAGCTTGTTGAGTAATGCGATGATCAATATTTAAATCCCCAAAATGATGAGTATAAATTATAGAGGGCTTTATTTTTTGAACAACTTCTTCAATTGATTGAGTTACGCTTAATAAAGGAAAATTCCCCATTTGATTATCTGGAAAATCAAAAAATGTAACGGATTCCACACCGAGTAAAGCTGCCGCTTTTTTTGCCTGATTTTTTCTATGAATTATGTCTTGATCCTCAGAGTTGCGTGCACCAACGCCATTGGTCATAAAAACCAAATGTACTTTATCTTGTTCAGCCACATGTCTTGCAATCGTACCGCCACAACCAAGTGCTTCGTCATCCGCATGCGCTGCAACTACTAAAATAGTTTTCATGTTACGGTTCCATTTCAGTAAGGGTGTGATACAAATCAACTAAAACATCTTTCATAAAAAAATGCTTACCCGATTCTCTTCCTAAAACTTTAATTTCTGGATAATTTTCTTTAACTTTTTCATGAAATTCATTCACGAATTTTTTACTTTCTAAACTTAATACAGGAAATCCTGTTTTTAAAGGTTGATAATGCTTATAAAGACATTGTGAATTACCTGGCACTATCTGCATTTTAATTAATTCATTATGAATAATTTCTATTGCAGTACCTTCGGTCTCGGGATTACGTAAAACTTCAACCGTCAGTGAGCGGCCCTTTTGATTTAATTGAGGCGGATAAATTGTTACTCGTAAAGAAATAAGATTTGGATCATAGCAGTAGAAATAATCTAAACCGGTCTCACAGAGTTCATCAAATACAAAATGATAAAGATCAATAATTCGAAAAGATTTTTTTGGTGCTGGTTGCTGTATCTCGATTGGTAAAATACGTTTCAATAAAATTAAAGGCGCTGACCAAATAAGTTCATTACAGTGAATGTCTAATTTAGATTGCTGACTATTTTTAAGGGTAACCTGCCATTTTTCTGAATCTTTTTTAAAATTGCTAACTTGCGTGTTTGGTAAAAGTTGACACAAAGGATTATTGGTAAGCTCTGTTACCATAGCCTGAATCCAATCGTTAACACCGCCCGCAGGATAAAAACAAGGCAAACTACATGATTTCTCTCGATCGGCATACGATAAAACATCATCAAAAAATGGACTTTTTTTAATTTCTTTTAAAAATACGTCAGAACCAAAAATAAGTCGACGTAAACCAAAAGGAATATGACTTTCTATAGTTAAAAGGCTTGGATCGTAATCGAGCAATTTCATCATGACTGGCTTTAAGACTGATTCGGCAATTGTCTTTCCATACGATTGCGTAAAATGTTCAAAAAGATTATTAGATACTGAATCTTTTTTTAAATGAATAAAATCACAACAGGCTTGCAAAAACTGTTCAGGATTTTGATTTTGCCACGGCCGAAGATTTAAAGAGGGGGCTTGATTACTTAAGTGTCCGAAAGTATAACTACCTGATTTTAATTGTGGAATTAATTGCCAGGAAGCAGTGTTTATAAGATTCTTTCCAAATAAGAAATCATCAACTTCAGAATCACCCGTAGCAGAAATGAAGTGTGTGCCAAAATCAAAATAAAAGTTTTGCCATTGATGCGCTAATCCTAATAATCCACCCCATTGATTGGAGGCTTCAATTAATTGAACAGAATGTCCTTTTCTACTTAAGTAGATTGCAGAAACAAGTCCTGCGATTCCTCCCCCTACAATCGTATATATTTTTTTCATAATGCATCCATGCTGTTTTAAAAATATATTATTTTAGTATTTGGTCTTTCTTCAAAATGCTCATGGCATCTGGTCCAGTATTAAACAATAAATCAATTGCGCTCATGTATGGTTCGAATTCTTGGAACAGTTGAGTGTAAGTTGGATGATTGTAATCGTGATAAATAACTTCTATACCCGCTTTATTGAATTTATCTTTATCCAAATACTCTCTACCAAAAGGCCCTGAAATATACTGAGTTGCTTTTAGTTGCAAACAAATTTCTAAAATCAAATCATCTTTTTGTTGGGTTAAATTCATAGAAGAACTTGTCAGGCTTGGAGTTACAATTTGAAAAGCATGTTGCAATAAATACTCTGTGATCGCTGCGTTTAAATCGCATAGATGCAGCCAATTTTTAGAATATATTTCTTCAAAGAAACTCGCATTTTGTTTAAAAAATGGCGCTTTGGAATAACAAGTTTTAATGGTTTGCCAGTGCTTTTCTTTCCAAGAAGCTTCTTGATCAATTTCGATAGCATTTAATTCCAATTCACCCGATTTACCTTTAGTTTTTATAGGTACGGTCAACCAACTCCACCCTTGAGGAGTCCGAATTTTATTCCGATTAGCAAATTTGGTTTTACTGTTTTTATCAATTTGAACATGATCCAATACAACATGAATATCTGCACAAGAAATTCTGTGAAAGTACCCGAGCCAAGGTAAGTAAGCAGGTTGTATGATTGTTACGATCATGACGTTTTATATAAATACATAGTGAAATCTCTCGGGTGATAGTCATGCCGTAACACGACCTGGGTCGTTAATTGTTTGCAGAAATTTAGTAAAGCTATTGGGTCTGCGTAAAACTCGTTTTCAGCTTTATCTTTTGACCATGAACTCAATGAATTAAATGCTATACCGTGCGTGCAAAGCTCAAACATTTTTTGAATCATGGATTGCATAAATAAAACAGGATCTTCTTGGCGTAAATAAAAAATGCCGCTCGCGAATACAAAATCAAATGGATTGGATAGAGTTGAAGAGGTGTGAAGTTGACCACTTTCAAAAGATATATTAGGGAATCGTTTGCTAGCCATTTCAATTAATTTTGGAGTTATATCGATCCCGTGAAAATCTGTATCAATATTATTTGCTTGCAGCCAAGCATAAAAATCGCCTAATCCACATCCGACATCTAAGATTTTCTTTTGATTAAGGTCGCCAATTTCTGCTAATACAGCAAACCTTTTATGCTGAGATTCTCTGCTGCCCCAATTTAAGGTGCGAACATCTTGACCAAATTGTTCTGCAAGCGCTGTAAAGTGATGAATAGTATTTTTATCATCCTTGCTTAAAATATTTTTATCATGTTGCATCATGTGTTATCCAAATGCTAAACCAGTTTCTAAATGAATTTTTTGAGTGTCGTATTCGATTGTATCTAACAATAAATAATTATCCTGACATTTAACTTTTATTTGACTGTCTTCAACTAGGATTTTTCCAGGAATGTTAGAATCACTCTCTAATTTTTCATTTAGATGCGCTCGCCAAATAATTACTTTTTCATTATTTAAAAAAGTAAAGGCTCCTGGATAAGGTATAGCTACAGCACGTATTAAATTTAAAATATCCGTGGCTTTTGAATTCCAATTAATTAAACCATCTTCTGGTTTGCGTCTTGGATAATGTGTAGCTGCTTGATGGTTTTGTGGAAGTCGGGTGACAGAATTTTTCTGAAAATCTTGAATTACCTGTTGACTGATTTCTGCATATAATGGATATAATTTTTGTAATGCATCTCCCACATCTTCATTTGCATTTATTTCAAATGTGAGTTGAGCAATAATATCGCCTGTGTCCATACCTTCTTCAATAAAATGTGCCGTTAAACCAAGCTGATGCTCACCCTGTAGAATTGCCCAATTAATTGGAGCACGCCCTCGATACTTAGGTAACAAACTAGGGTGAAGATTAATAGTTCCTAAATGTGCAACATTTAAAAATAGTGCGGGTAATAAATATCGATAGTCCGCCACAAAAATTAAATCTGGTTTTTTTTGTACAGTAAAATTATAAGTGACCGTTTCTTTTGGCGTGCCACGAATAACATCAAGTTTATTTTTTTTTGCATAATCGTAAACTGATTCGTAACGCATACCATCTTCTGGATCAACTGGATGTGCAATTACGCCAACAACTTCAGCGCATTGTTGTAAGGCTTTTAAGCTTTCAACACCAACGGTATGATTGCCTAAAAAAAGAATTCTCATATTGAATCGCCAATTTTTTTGGCAAGCACACGCCATTCAGCGTGTACCGATTTTTTTGAAGATAATATTTTTTCAAGTTCAAGATGTTCAATATCAAAAATATTCCAAGAATTCTTTAATGCAAGCTCAATGGCAGAGCGATTGTAAAAACATAATTGCCCAGTATCTACCAATGTGCCGTCTTGAATATCACTAATAAGACCATCGGAAAGTTTTTTGCCGGAAGAGGCGCTGGTATGAAAATCACTGTAAGGATTAAAGAAAAATATCGCATTTGTTTTGCTAACGCGATGAATTTCATTAATTGCTCGTTTTGCAGCTGAAAAACCACAGCAGGTCAAAGCGCATCGATCAATGATTAAATCAAAAGAATTATTTTCAAAGGGAAGATTAGTAAAATCAGCAACTTGTAAGTCAGCGGATAAATTTTCTTCTTTAAAACGTTGTTGCGCGTATTCGATAGCGCTAATACTTGCATCGATACCGGTAACATTAAATCCTTCACGTGCAGCACACCATAAATTACTAGCTGTGCCACAACCCACTTCTAAAATATTAACTTGATTTCGTGGTTGGTCACGTGGTGCATTTCTAAATATAAAACTTACAACTGCATCCCACGGATAACGTTGCGTGTGTCCAGAATTATATTTAGTTTCCCAAATAGGGTCGAATGTATTCATTGTTTTATCCATAAAACAAATTTAATAATTGTTACACTAAATGCAAATGAGATTTTCTAAATCATTTTATCTGTAACAGGTCAATCAGTAATAGGCAGCGTTCAACACGGGCGAATAATTATTCGCCCCTACAACTACCATCACTTTCCTAAAAATATCTAAATCTTTAACGGATACCGTAGGGGCGAATAATTATTCGCACGCATGGTCTTTCCAACAAAACATCTTTCATAAAATATTTCACCATGAAAAAATCATGTGCTTTTGGTATCTTCAAACTGATCCATCTGAAATACATCCCCATGTTTTATTTTATTTTTTAAAATCTTACCGATTAAAGTTTCTGCTTTCTTGGGCGGTAGGCCGTGGCCAGGTCGACGAAATCCAATATCTTTTAAAGTAAGCGTATGTCCTTCAGGTAAATCACCGTTTGCAACACAGGACAAACGAAAATTAATTCGATTCGGTAATTCAGAAGCCGTTGGTTTGATTTCAAAGCTTCCAATATTCTGTTCAATTTCTCGAACACGTTTTACTAATTCCGTAAATTCTTCTGGGTCCGATGAAAATCGATGATCAGGCCCAGGTAAATTTTTATTTAATGTAAAATGTTTTTCGATAAAGCAAGCTCCTAAAACAATTGAGCCTAACGCCGCGGTAGTTCCCCAGGAATGATCGCTTAATCCAACAGGATAATTAAAGGTTGTCATTAAGGTAGATATTTTTCTTAAATTAACTTCGGAAGCAGGCGTTGGATAAGAAGAAGTGCAATGCAGAATAATTAGTTTTTTACCACCGGCTTTTTCAAAACTTCTAACGGCATCGGTAATTTCTTCAAGGGTTGCCATGCCGGTTGACAAAATAGTGGGCAAGCCGGTTCGTGCCATACTTTGGATAAGAGGTAAATGAGTTAAATAATCAGAGCCATTTTTTAGAAGCGGTGAACCAACATTTACCAAGTCTTGAATACCATCGTTGCCTGTCGGTGTGCTAAAAAAAACAATATTATTTTTTTCACAGTAATCATTTAGATCTTTTAATTGAACTGCGCTCAGTTCACAGCGTTTAAACATATCAAATTGCGATTCGGTAATCGATTGACCTTGTGATTGATAGGTATAGGTAAGTGTGTAATCGGATAAAAAATCTTCAGTACGGTAATTTTGAAATTTAACCGCATCTGCGCCGGTTGCAATTGCAGCATCAATCATGTGCTTTGCAAGCTGCATATCGCCATTGTGGTTAATACCAATTTCAGCAACTAAAAAAGCGGGATGGCCAGGGCCAATTGATCGACTACCAACACGAATGCTCTGCATAGTAAATTTCCACACTAAAAATTCATTGTTCTAAAATTGCCCTAACAACTCGATCCGCTCCCAATCCATCACATAGTGCCGAACTTATTTCTGACATTTTTTTTAGTTGTTCACGATCTATTAAAGATAGAGCGTCTACATAATCTTGTGCGGATAAATTCTGAGCCCATCCTAATGTTAGATGAGCGCCAAGTTTATGGAGTGATTCTGCAATGGCCTGCTGATTTTTAGATTGAATCACTACGATTGCAGGTAATCCAAGCACGCAACGTTCCCATGTAATACTTCCGCCGGCATTTATTGCGATATCGGCATCACGCATCAGCTCTGCCATGTGATCGGTTTGAATGTGCAACCTTGCATTTGGAAATTGCGTGCAAAGTGCACGAATTGATTCGTGATGCGGACAGCTTTTTCCAAGTACTACATCAATATGAAGATTTTTAAAAATGCTAAGAAGTAAGCCGTGCAGAACAGTTGAAGTATCATTTTCATTGTCACTTCCACCCATAAAAACTAGCATTTTTTCTAATTGACCTTGACGACGTTGTAGTGCGTCAGGTCGATTGGCTAGAAAATTTTCTCGTATTAACGCGTATTGAGTTCCTAATAAATGCTTACAGAATTTCGGAGTTCGATGAGAATAATGTTTGTGCAATGAATTAGAAAAATTTTGGTCAAGTAGTAGTTGGCAGATATGATTGCGATCTGCCAAATCATCGATAACCATAAGATTCTTATAATAAGGTTTAACCGCTGTCTGCCATATACTGTCCAATGAATAGTGATCAACAATTAACCAATCTACATCATGTTTCTTTATAACATTGCTAGTTTCTGCCGCATCTTGTTGCCAACTTACGCCAAGCCAATTTTCATGAGACAGCGTTTGAGATAAAGAATGTACAGATGAGAATTTTTCAATTTTTATATTTTGCGGAGCATCTAAAACATCAATCGGGAACCCTTGTGACTGAATGAGGTCATTACAGTGTCCTGCTAATGCTCGTGTAATAAAACGGATTTGTCTCTGTTGTTTGCGTAGTGCATTAGCCAAGGTCAAACAGCGCATCACATGACCTGATCCAATTTCAAGCGAAGCGTCTGTTCGAATTATGATATTTTTCATGTGCATGGCATCTAATGATAATTATTAATGGGTCTTAGCTGTCAGTTTAGTAAAAGCTTGGTATACTGCCGATCGATTCCGTTAGGATGACATCGCACCATTTAAAACCCCCCCGAAGGAGCGCTTATGAATTTCACGAATTTATTAAAAGTTGCCACAGTAGTTACTGTGTTAGGTTTAGTGGCCTGTGATAAAAAATCTGACGAAAGTGCAGAATTATCAGAAACCATGGAAAACTATCAAGAAACTACTGAAGAAGCAGCATCTGATGCAGCTGATACCAGTGGTGACACCTATGAAGATGTAAAAGATGCAACTTCAGATATGATGGATGACGCTGGCGATACCGCAGAAGATGCACAAGATTCAATGGGCGATGCGGCACGTGATGCGGGCGACGCTGTTTCTGATACTACTGAAGAAATGCAAGAAGACGCAGCTGAAGTAACGGAAGAAGCACAAGAAGAAATGAAAGAGTAAGTTAGATTTACTCAATTAATCTTTTAAGAGAAATTTTCTTAGTAGATTAAACAAAACCCCAATGATGCTTGATATGATCATTGGGGTTTTTTGTTTACACCATTTTCTGATTTATTAAAGCCCCATACATTTAGTAAAGATTAATTAAAAATAACACAACGGTCAAAATATGATTACAGATAAGCTGCCCACTTTAGCTCAAGAAATGTGCTCCATACATTTAAATGGCCAAAGCACAAGATTCAAAAAAGGTAGTTCGATTTCCGATGTAATCACCGCGCAAGAGTTGCAAGGTCGCCGAATTGCAGTCGAAGTTAATGGTGAAATTATTCCCAAAAGTCTTCACGATGCACATCAGTTGAAAGCCAATGATCGTGTTGAAATTGTCACTGCAGTAGGTGGTGGATAATTTTAAAAATAATAATCTTAAAAAATTGTAGACATTGAAAGCCGACAACCTTTAGACGACTTTTGGAAATTGATATGACTGTATTCAGTTCAACCCCAAGTAATTCTACGAATACTTTAAGCGCGCGAACCGACGCTCCTTTTGTGATTGCCGGTAAAACCTATACTTCACGATTATTAGTCGGCACCGGAAAATACGCTTCGATTGAATTAACTTCTGAAGCGATACGTGCATCCGGCGCGCAAATTGTCACGTTGGCCATTCAACGCACTGCATCTAAAGCACCTGAAGGACAAGCATTACTCGATTGTTTTCCTGAATCTGAATTTACGTTGTTACCCAATACTGCCGGTTGTTATACCGCTGAAGACGCAGTACGTGTTGCGCGTTTAGGACGCGAATTATTGGACGGACATCCTTTACTTAAATTAGAAGTATTAGGCGATCAAAAAACATTATTTCCCGATGTCATACAAACATTGAAAGCTGCAAAAATATTGGTAGATGAAGGTTTTCAGATTATGGTTTATACCTCCGATGATCCTATCGTTGCGCGCCAATTATGTGATTTAGGATGCGTTGCAATTATGCCATTGGCAGCGCCGATTGGTTCAGGGTTAGGAATTCAAAACCGTTATAACATCGAGTTCATTATGGAGTCGGTCGATGTGCCGGTGATTGTTGATGCCGGCGTTGGTACTGCATCCGATGCCGTATTAGCAATGGAACTTGGAATTGACGCAATTTTAATGAACACTGCACTTGCAGAAGCACAAGATCCGGTGCGAATGGCAGTTGCCATGAAACATGGTGTTATTGCAGGTCGTCAAGCCTATTTAGCAGGTCGTATGCCACGTCGTCGTTACGCCAGTGCATCTTCACCCATTCCAGAATTCATCTGATTAGAATTCATTTGCAGAATTTATATACCATACGCAAAATAGTTTTCCCCTAGCGCTAAGTCTTTTGATTAAAAGACTTAGCGGAGTAGGGCCCGCGGAGCATACGCTCTTTGTTTTTATAAAAAGCGGTATGTGAGCAGGCTGCACGATCATGTACTAAATGCCTTGCGAATGGCATTTTGCGGGAAATCATTTTGCGAAAGGTATAAGTATGAATGTTAAGCCCAGTCTCTACCTTGCAACGGTTCATCGTGTGCGCAGTTTTGTTTTACGCCAAGGTCGATTAACTCCAGGCCAACAGCGAGCACTTAATGAATTGTGGCCACTCTGGGGAATTGAAAATACGCAACTATCTTTTTTTGATTGGGACAAGCTCTATGGTCCACATCAAAAAAGAATTATCGAAATTGGATTTGGTGATGGTGAATCGTTAGTGCAAATGGCGAATGAGCAACCTGAGACTGCATTTTTAGGTATTGAAGTGCACACGCCCGGCATCGGTCACATTTTGCAAACGATTGAGCAAGCAAAAATTCGTAATATCCGTTTAATGCGTGCGGACGCTGTTGAAGTTTTAAATAAATATATTGCTCCAAATTCTATTGATGGAGTGCAACTTTTTTTCCCAGATCCTTGGTCTAAAAAAAGACATCATAAACGCCGAATAGTACAACCAGAATTTGTATCATTAATTGCAACACGATTGCGAGCGGAAGGAATATTTTGGTGTGCAACCGATTGGCAAGAGTACGCGGAACATATGTTGGACGTACTAAATAACGAACCGCAATTAACTCTGCATTACTCGCATCAGACAACTGAGCAAGAACCTTCAAGTATATTACGACCTAATACAAAATTTGAACGGCGAGGTCAGCAATTGGGACACGGTGTATGGGATTATCAAGCGCAGAAAAACAATTAAAGATACCAATCTGCATTTGGTATATAGCGAATGCACATGAGTTTTACATGGTGAAATGTTTTATGAAGGTGTTTTATGGGAAAGTACATGCGGGCGAATGATTATTCGCCCCTACGGTATCCGTTAGAGATTGAGGTATTGCTAGGAAAGTGATCATTATGTATAGGGGCGAATAATCATTCGTCCGTGTTGAACGCTGCCTAGTACTGATTGACTATTTAAAACGTGTTTTAAGAAATCCCATCGGCATTCGCTACGGGTATATACTTCGTCTAGAAAACTTATTGTATTTCTAATAGTTGCGGTAAAAGTTCACTAGCAGCAATAAATCCAATCATTTCTAAATCAGAACGCTCATTACCTTGTGGATCGTAAAAAACTAACGCAGGCGGACCAACTATCTGCCAACGATCTAATAATACATTTGCTTCATCATTATTAGTCAGGTCAAGTTTTATAAAGACAAAGTCTTTTAATTCAGCAACAATTTTTTCATCTTTAAAAGTAGTATGTTCCATTTCAATACAGGCTACACACCAGTCAGCGTAAATATCAATTAACACTGGTTTTTGTGCTTGTTTTGCAGCTGCAAGCGCTTTATTTAATTCAACTGAATTTCGAATAATTACAACATTATTCAAAGAAGATTTAGAGGTATTATTTTCAAGTGGACTAACTCTGAAGCTATCGCCCATAAATGATTTAATTAATATCAAAGAACCGTAAATGAGTAAAACAACTCCAATTCCTTGAAACAATAACTGCCAGCCACTTTTTCCAGCTCGAAATGCACCTAAATACACGGATGATATAACCGCAAGCCCACCTAAAACTCCATATAGAATATTTTCTGGAATTAAATGTTTTACTAGATAAAGCGCCATTAATAAAAGAGCAACACCAAATACAGCACGTACTCGATCCATCCACACGCCCGCTCGCGGTAAAATATTTGCCCCCGTACTCCCAATTATTAATAAAGGTAATCCCATGCCGATTCCCATGGAGAATAATGCAAGTGCACCCAATAATTCATTTCCAGTTTGTGCGATATAAAGTAGAACACCAGCGAGTGGTGCTGAAACACACGGAGAGACAAGCAGAGCTGAAAATACACCCATAAAAAATACGCTGGTGTATTTACCGCCTTGTTTTTGTCCCATTTTTTGATCAATTGCATTTTGTAGACGATTGGGTAATCGCAACTCGTATAAACCAAACATAGACAGCGCAAGTACGATAAAAATGACAGAAAAAGAAATTAGCACAACAGGCATTTGCATATAAATTTGCAAGCGTGCGCCACTCATGGCAACTAATAATCCGGCCAAGGTATAGGCTAAGCTCATGCCTAACACATAAGAAAGCGATAATAAAAATCCACGTTTTGTTGAAAGTTGAGCGGAATTTTGACCCACAATAATGCTGCTTAGAATCGGCACCATGGGAAGTACGCACGGAGTGAAAGAAAGACCCAAACCCAGTAATAAAAATAATAGAGCGGAAACCCAAAGTGATTTGTTTTGTAAAATATCTGCTGCTGTACTAGTTGACGATTTTTGAACAGTTGTCTTAAGCGTATTGGTAGAAATTGAATCATTTTGGCTGCGAGCTGGGATAATTAAAGTTTCAGAAAAGGTTGTTGGTAAATAACATAGACCAGCCTCTGCACACCCTTGATACGATAATGTTACCTCTACCTTTGTAGCTTCTGGCGCAGTCCAAGGAATTTGCATGTCAACTTCATGATAATGAACCACTACTTTTCCCATGTAAGGGTCATCTTTTTCTTTGCCCTGTTGAATAATTTTAAAAGGCTCTAGTTTAATGCCTGCTGACTCTGGCACGTTGACTGAAAATCTAGACTCATAAAGGTAATATTCATCCGCAATTTCCCAATGCGCTTCTATATAACCCTTGCTGACAGATAAGCGTGGCTTAAAAGCTTTCTCAACTGGTAAAAACTCAACATTTGCTTGAGCTTGAATTGAAAAAATTACCAATACACAAAAAATCATGCGACATATGTACATGTGATGCAGCCTAATCAGCTAATGAGATATAGAAAATATTTTTTCAAAATAACTGTTTTGCAAGAGAATTATTTGAATGCAGTGATACTTTGCATGTCAGTTATATCTTTTTAATTCTCAACTATAACGACGATTATTCAAGCGGAAAGCAAGACATTAAGAAAGTATCGAATCGTTCTTATAAAGTTGAGGTAAAAAAGTGTTATCAAAATGATAGGGTTGTTGTTTTGTACATGTGAGGGTAGGGTTATAAAAATTCAAAACGCTCATATCATATTCAATAACAGAGAAGGGATTACCCATGAAAAGTAAAGCTTCAGCTCTTTGGAAAGGTGGTTTAAAAGATGGTCAAGGTTATTTAACTACTACTAGTGGGATTTTATCTGAAGCCAAGTATTCATTTGGCGCTCGTTTCGAGGACAAACCAGGCACTAATCCCGAAGAATTAATTGCTGCTGCACACGCTGGATGTTTTTCTATGGCGCTTTCAATGATATTGGGTGAAGCTGGTATTAAACCTGAACAAATTCAGACAGCTGCTACCGTCACTTTAGGTAAAGCTGGAGATGGCTTTGCTATTTCAGATTCACACCTAGAGGTTGTTGTTTTTGCACCTGGTGCTGATCAAACTACTTTTAAAGAATGCGCAGAAAAGGCTAAATCTGGTTGTCCAGTCAGCAAAGCGTTAAATGCAAAAATTACCATGAATGCGAAATTAAATGCAAAATGAAAAATATTGATAAGAAAAACATAAATTAACATTCGAAAATTTTCAACTCATTTACACTGTGCAACTTCTGCCCGCTAAGGGCAGTATTTGTATTAATCAAATATAGATCGGTAGAACAAATATACCCGTAGCGAATGAAAATTAGGGCGCTTTGCGCGCCGCAACTAGCCGCAACTAAAGGTAGCGGCCGGACAAGCGCAGCGGTGAAGCATAAAGATTTTTTTTCGATTGCACGGCGCAACACCGCTAATCAGCAATGTTGCTAACGCGGCGTAGCCAAAGCTTTACGCACGCAGGAGTGCTGTGACGCGCTCTTGCGGTCTTAACGTAGCAAGTGGAAAAAAAGATCATGATGAACACTTAAAAATCAAACATTTCGGGTATATAAGTATTCCAGTAGTAATTGACGTCATTAGAGAAGGTTCGCTGTGAAAAGTATTCAGTTAAATCAAATTTTGGTAATAAGTCTTTTAATCAGTGGTTTAGCAGGATGTGGCTCAGAGTCACAAGAAAACAATCAAAAAGATAATCCAGGATTTGGTCCTAGTATCCCGCTTGAACCGACTGCTTCTCCCAATCCTTCAGTTTCACCGTCACCCACTGAATTACCGAATCCTTCAACTACACCATCAGTTACTGCTTCGCCGTCACCCACTGCATTACCGAATCCTTCAGCTACACCATCAGTTACTGCTTCGCCGTCACCAACAATTTCACCTTCTGAAAACCCATCGGTAGAAACAAACATATTAACTCAAGGTTTGGAAAACCCTTGGGGAATGGCGTTTCTGCCAGATGGAAGATTGATTGTTACTGAACGGCCAGGACGATTAAGATTAATTTCATTTTCTGATACCAATCCTCCAACTGCACAAGTGTCTGCATCTATTAGCGGTCTTCCTTCTAATATTGCAGCAATAGGTCAAGGTGGATTATTAGATGTAGCATTACATCCACAATTTGAACAAAATTCGTTGGTGTACTTAACGTATGCTGGATCAAATTCGCAAGGTTTGTACGGTACTGAATTAGCGCGCGGTAAATTGCAAAATAACCAATTAACCGATGTTGAAGTTTTATTTCGTATGGAGCGTAAAACTGAAACCACGCATCACTATGGTTCTCGCGTAATTTTTGATCGCGATGGATTTTTATATATGACGATGGGTGATCGAGGTGAAGATAGTCGTTCGCAAGATTTAAATGATCATGCAGGTTCTATT
Organism: Pseudomonadota bacterium; assembly: GCA_040386355.1. Lineage (GTDB taxonomy): Bacteria > Pseudomonadota > Gammaproteobacteria > Pseudomonadales > UBA6940 > JAZKFP01. The sequence goes on from JAZKFP010000030.1 coordinate 19,537, forward strand.
GTTCGTTTAACATTAAACGGGGACATTCCTAGCGATAATCCGTTTGTTGGTCAGCCAAATATTAAACCAGAAATATATAGCTACGGTCATCGTAGTCCGCAAGGTGCAACTGTACATCCACAAACGGGTGAAGTTTGGATGACAGAGCATGGTCCTCAAGGGGGCGATGAATTAAACGTTATTAAATCGGGTGCAAATTATGGTTGGCCAGTAATTACTTATGGCGTTAATTATGGAAGCGGTACGCCAATAGGTGAAGGTACGTCTAAGCCAGGAATGGAACAGCCGGTTCACTATTGGACACCTTCCATTGCAACAAGTGGTGTGATTTTTTACAACGGTAGTGTATTTCCTGAATGGCGTGGTGATGCTTTTGTCGGTGCCTTAAAATACGAACTTATTGCACATTTAGAGTTTGAAAACGGTAAGGTGATTAAAGAAGAGCGGTTATTTACGAATCAATTTGGTCGCATTCGTGATATTGAAGAAGGTCCGGATGGTTTGATTTATTTTATAACAGATGAATCTAACGGATCATTAATTCAAATAGCACCTAAATCTGCACAGTAAATATTTCATTAATACCTAATGACAGAGAAAATTTAATATTCTCTGTCATTTTGTAAAAAATGATTTTAAGCATTCAAATTGTTTTCTAACAAAGTATTAGTTAAGGATAACAATCCAAATATGGATATTGCTCCCATTCCTTTTCAATCAAAAAAAATTCTGTTTGTAATTGATAGCTTATGCGGCGGTGGCGCAGAAGCGGTTGTCATTCGATTGGCCGAAGTTTTGGTAAGCCAAGGTTTTGACGTTCGTATTATTATATTTGCAAATATAATTGAATACGAAATTGATCCACGAGTTGTCATTACAGTGTTTGATCGAGACCAGCATAAAACAAAATGGATGACATATGCGGCACTTGGTAAACAGGTAAAAAAATACATCGCAGAGCAAGGTCCATTTAATTTAATAATTGCAAATTTGCTTTTTACGCACCGAGTAATGATGGCAACAAAATTGCCTGATGTGCATTACTGTATTCATACAAGCTATCACACCGTACATTTTGCTCATTTAACTGGCTTAAAAAAATGGTGGAAAATAAAAAAATTTAAAAGTCGTTTTAATGATAAAAATTTAATTTTTGTCTCGAAAGGCGCGCAAGATGAAGTGGTAAAGAAAATTGGCGTTATTCCGAAATCCACACGAGTAATTTATAATCCATTTCCCATTCATCAGTTAAAAGAAAAATCGCTAGAGCCCATTGATATCTCTGAACCGTATTTTTTACATGTAGGCCGCTTCCAAAAACAAAAACGTCATGATGTGTTACTTAAATTATTTAAGAAAAGCAATGTGAAAGACAAGCTGGTTTTAATTGGAACCGGAATCGATGAAAAAAAACAAGCCATTGAAGATTTAGCACATCAACTTGGAATTTATAATCAACTTGTTTTTTTAGGTTTTCAAGAAAATCCTCAGAAATACATGAGAAATGCAATAGCACTTTTGCTCAGTTCGGAATGTGAAGGTTTTTCTAATGTAATTGTCGAATCATTAATTTGTGAAACTCCGGTTATTGCTTTGAAGTGCCCATCTGGCCCAGAAGAAATTTTATCTGGCGAGCTTAAACAGTACCTTTTCGAAATGAATGATCATGCAGGATTTGCGGCAAAGGTATATGAAGTTTCACAGCGTCCTCGAAAAATATCTTCTCAAATTGCACGCGTTGAACGTTTCGATGAAAACGTAGTTGTTCCAATGTACGCGTCGCTCTGCAAATAATTTAAGGTCTATATGAACCGGTATTTAACTAATACTATCTTTTTGATTTGTATTTTCTCAACAATTTTTATTTATGCATTTTTTGGAATTATACCGGCTGAAGATGCAGTAATTTTGTTTGAATATATTAAAAGTTTAAATGCTTCGGGCATGATTACCTACGGTGGCGCCGATATTCCGATCGAAGGCGCAACAGACTTTCTCTGGATGATTGTTATATCCATTTTTAGTTTGTTTAAAATAGACGAGTTCTTTAGCGCGTTAGTGTTGAACTTTTTATTCAGTATTTTTTTTGTATTTTATTTAATTCCAAAAGAACAAAGACTCATTGTTAGCATTGGTTTAATATTTACCCCATATATCCTATCTGCGCTTCTGGGTTTTAGTACGTTTGCTTTTGCAGTCAGCTATTGTCTTTGTTTGCATCAGCTGAATAAAAAACATACCCATTTCTACTTAACGATTTTATTATTGTGTTTAATACGACCGGATGGCGTGATATGGGGTTTTGGATTAGTCATAACACGCTTAATAGAAAAATTTCAGAGCCATGAATTACATGTCGAAATAAAAGCAGGGGTTTGTTGTTTAATACTTCCTGGCATAACATATTTTATTCTTCGTGCCTGGTATTTTGCAGAATTACTGCCGTTACCCTTTCTTGTAAAAGCAAGTGGTGATAGAGACGCTGGATTATTCTGGCAGGATTCATTGCAGTCTCTCAAGCATGCATGCTTGCCTATATTGCTCGTTGGCTTGATTTCCACTAATAAAAGATATTTCTATAAAAAAGTAGTCTTATTTTTTCTAGTTCCTTTTGTTTTTTATGCTTCGATGCGTCTTGAGCAAAACATTGGTAATAGATTTTTAGCGCCATTTTTCTTTAGTGCTTGCTACTTAATAGCGCGCAACGAAAATAAAAAAGTATTAGCAATTTTTGTTATAGCTTCCATTTGGATTGCAGCAAATGTGACAGAGGATACTTTTAGAAAATTGGCACTTTCAAAAAATGAATCGGTTTATTACATATCAAATGACATGGCTCAATTAAAGGGAAGTTTATTGACTACAGAAGCAGGGCGATTGACATACTATTCGGATTGGGATGCTCAAGATGCGTGGGGATTAAATACACCAGCATTTGCCAAAAAATTAATTTCAAGAAATGACATTAAAAGCGATAAGTTTAATTTAATCGTTGCACATTGTGATCTAACTCTTTTAAAGCAAGATAATATTCCTAAATACAATCCCAATCGATCTTGGGAAAATCTATGTGTTGAAATGGTAAGTGGAATTAAAAATCAAGATTACACAGTGTACTATGTGCCTTTTTTGCAGCCAACATCATCCAGTCTGTTAATAACAAAAGATTGTTATCGTCACGATATTTACGCTATTTCAAATAAATATACTGACCAAAAAAAGTTAGCTAATATTTTGGAAAAATATGGCGCAATGAAGTTTTCAGAGTTTGACGGTAAGATTATCGATAAATGGTGGATTTGTAAGGAATAAATTTTTCAAAGCCACAAACTTACTAAATCATTCATCATCCGAAAACCGGTGGAACTGGGTTGTAGTCGTGATCGGTCTGCTTCCATCCATCCCTTATTAATTGCAGTCGTTAAATGTGGTTCTAGTTGATCTAAAGTTAATGCGGTACGTTCACATAATATGGATGCAGACACGCCTTTCGCCAAACGGCACGTATTCATCATAAATTCAAACGGTTGTTCTGCTTTACTAATTGTTTGAATTTTTGGTTCACGATGAATTATAATTTTTTCTGAATCTGCACGCATTTCATCTAAATAATGCTGTGGTACACGCGTTCGCTGTGTGCGAATAATTCCTTGTGAAGTAGAAATTTTTCCATGCGCGCCAGCACCAATTCCAATGTAATCCCCAAAACTCCAATAATTTAAATTATGCCGACATTCTTGACCTTCGCGTGCATACGCAGAAATTTCATATCCAATAAAATTATGTTCAGCTAATTTGTGTCGGCCTAATTCCCATAACTCTTCAGTATTTTCATCGTCTGGTAATTTAGGAGGATGTCGATAAAATTGGGTATTGGGTTCAATTGTTAGTTGGTACCACGACAGATGATCAACTCCGGTTTTTAATCCAATATCTAAATCAATCAACCCTTCTTCAATACTTTGTTGGGGTAAACCAAACATCAAATCTAAATTTACACGACAGCCACTACGTTGCGCAGTTTCAATTGCTGATAAAGCAGCACGGCTGGAGTGAATACGACCTAATTTTTCCAATTGCTTATCGTCGAAACTTTGAACACCAATTGAAATTCGATTAATGCCGCACGAACGATACGCAGAAAAATGTTTTTCATCGGTTGTACCAGGATTAGCTTCCAGCGTAATTTCAGTTGAGTTTTCAATCTGCCATAGAGAGTTAATTGAATGTAATAATTTACCAATTGCTTCAGCAGAAAATAAACTTGGTGTGCCACCGCCTATAAAGATTGAATGCAATGATCGCTCTTGAATCCAATGACGTTGAAAATATAAGTCTTGAATTAATGCATTAATATATTCGAATTCAGGTATATTTTCAGGGATTTGATGAGAATTAAAATCGCAATAGGGACATTTACGCACACACCAAGGAATATGGATGTATAACGAACTAGGAATTTTTTGAGGATTTAAAGAGTTACCCACGTTTTGAAACTTCACGTAATTCATTTAATAAAATGGATAAAGCTTGGCCACGATGGCTAATTTTATTTTTTATTACTTTTGATAATTGTGCTGCAGTACATTGTTGTTCAGGAACCCAAAAAACTGGATCATAACCGAAACCTTCCTGTCCGTTTGGATTAGTAATGACTTCCCCAAACCAACGTGCTTGCGCAATAATTGGGTCAGGATCTTTCGCGTGACGACACCACACAAGCGTACAATGGAAATGTGCTTTTGCGCGTTCTAATCCACGGGATTGCAATTGATGAATTAGATGCTGAATATTTTCCGCATCGGTCGCTTCATCGTGCGCATATCGCGATGAATAAATACCAGGAGCGCCGTCTAAATCTTCTACAACTAAACCAGAGTCGTCTGCCAAAGTTGGTAACCCAGAATGTTTAGCACCGTTTTGAGCTTTAATCAAAGCGTTTTCAATAAAAGTTAGACCGTTTTCATCGGGTGAACCAATTCGCAATTGTTGTAAGTTTTCAAATTGCAGATTGAAGGGCGCAAGAATAGATTCAATTTCTAAAGTCTTACCTTTATTGCTAGTTGCCAACAACCAGGTTTGATTAGTAAAAACATGAGATAGATTCAAGGAAATCTCTCCATTAACGAGTTAAGTTTGTATGTTATACGCTTGAAGTCTGCAGATGATTTGACTTTGCTAGGTATCCTTCATGGAGCTTTGCTTTTAAAATTAATGCTTAAACAACAAGCAAGAGTATCTCATAGAACTTCGTTGTTAAGGATGAAAATGCGTATATTAGTAACTGGTTCTTCAGGTTTTGTGGGTCAGTACCTGCGTGATCATTTAAAAAGTGCTGAGCAAATACCTGTTTCTCTACAACATACAGCGATTGAAAATATTTCGTTTGAACGAATACATGCGATTGTGCATCTTGCTGGAATTGCGCATCGAATGCAGGGCGCACCAGAAGATCTTTATTTCAAAATCAATTGCGATCAAACCTGTGCGTTAGCAATGGCTGCAAAAAAAAATGGAGTTAAGCAATTTATTTTTCTAAGTACTGCTAAGATTTTTGGTGAACAGTCTAATCAATCTTTTACGCTTGCCTCTATTCCGAACCCTAATGATGACTACTCACGATCCAAATATTTAGCAGAACAAAAACTATTAGCGTTAGCAACAGAAGATTTTAAAATTGCAATTATTCGTCCACCTGTTATTTACGGACCAAATGTAAAGGGCAATATTCAATCTTTAGTAGAATTAATTAAAAAAAACATTTTATTGCCATTTAAAGGCATTGATAATCGTCGTAGTGTTTTGTTCGTAGGTAATCTCACGGCCTTTGTAGAAAAAATTCTTGAGAAAAATTCACAAGGTGTTTTTTTAGTAGCGGATGATAAACCAATCTCTACTACTCAGCTTGTAGAATGGATGCAGCAAGAGTATTCAAATAAAAGCCGATTAATACAGATTCCAAGTTTTCTAAAAATGCTAATAAAAATATTTCTTACTAAACATTATGTACGATTGTTTTCAAATTTTGAAATGGATACTAAAGATAGCTTTGCAGCACTCGACTTCAAGTCACCCTTCACTACGCGTGAAGGCATCACTCACAGTAATTTTTTTGTAAAATGAATAATATATAGTTAAAGGAATTTTATGGACGAAATTTTAAATTTAATCGGTAGGAAAAAAGAACTTTTCGAAAATGATTTAGAAAAATACAACACAACTTTGAATGAATTGGTTGCTAATGCTAGTTTTTTAGTAATCGGTGGTGCAGGTTCAATAGGTCAAGCCGTAGCACGTGAAATTTTCAAACGTAAACCAAAAAAACTTCATATTGTTGATATTAGTGAAAATAATTTAACCGAAGCAGTGCGCGATATTCGAAGTTCACTGGGCTACATTGAAGGCAACTTTCAAGCTTTTTGTTTAGATTCAATGGATGTCACTTTTGATGCAATGATTCAGCATGAAGGACCGTACGACTACGTATTAAATTTGTCGGCGCTTAAACATGTGCGAAGCGAGAAAGATCCCTACACACTTATGCGACTTATTAACGTTAATATTTTAAGTACGATTAAAACATTACAGCAAGCCTCAGAAATGCGAGCACAAAAATATTTCTGTGTTTCAACCGACAAAGCAGCAAACCCAGTCAATATGATGGGGGCTTCGAAACGAATTATGGAAATGTTTTTATTACGTTACGGAAAAGATATCGCCGTATCCACAGCACGTTTTGCAAATGTTGCATTTTCCGATGGCAGTTTATTGCATGGATTTAATCAGCGACTCTACAAAAACCAACCCATTTCTGCACCTAATGATGTGCGTCGGTATTTTGTGACACCAAAAGAATCTGGCGAGTTGTGCTTGCTTTCATGTCTGTTAGGAGAAAATTGCGATATTTTCTTTCCAAAATTAAGTGAAGATTTACATCTTATTAATTTTTCAGAGATTGCGACTCGATATTTATCTCAATTGGGTTTTGAAGCTTATCTTTGTGATTCTGAGGAAGAAGCCAGAGCTCGAGTTAAAGAATTAAAGATTCAAAAAAAATGGCCTTGTTATTTTTTTAAAAGTGATACAACGGGTGAAAAAGATTTTGAAGAATTTTTCATGAAAGATGAAAAATTAGATTTGGAGCGATTTGAAAATATTGGTATTGTAAAAAATACTTATATGGCAACTGATGCTCAGTTAGATTATTTCTTGCAAGAGATTGCTAAATTTCAAAAACAAGGCCATTGGACAAAAGAGCATTTAGTCGAACTATTTCATCAATTGATTTCAGATTTTGGCCATAAAGAAACTGGTAAATATTTAGATGGGAGGATGTAATCATTAAACGTTTAATCGATATTATTTGCTCAGTGTTAGCACTATTATTGTTGGCGCCTTTGCTAATTCCGATCGTTATCATTTTATCTATGACGGGTGAGAAGGAAATTTTCTATCGCCAGTCACGCATTGGTAAAGACGGTAAAATATTTTATTTATTAAAATTTGCAACCATGCTTAAAAATAGTCCGGCGTTAGGCACAGGTGATATTACCGTTCGAAATGATCCGCGAGTTTTGCCCGTTGGGCACTTTTTGCGTAAAACGAAAATAAATGAACTACCGCAAATCTTCAATATTTTAAAAGGTGATATGAGCCTTGTCGGTCCCCGACCGTTAACGCCTACTACTTTTGGTTATTACGATTCAGAAACTCAGCACTTGATCAAACAATTAAAACCAGGTTTAACCGGAATCGGTTCGATTGTATTTCGAGATGAAGAAAGTATTTTGGCTCGTAGCTGCAAAGATTCGACAGCGTGTTATAAAGAAGACATTGCTCCGTACAAAGGTGAATTGGAAAAATGGTATTTTGAAAACCAATCTTTAAAAACTGATTTTCTCATTATCATTTTAACTGCTTGCTCAATTGTATTTCCAGAAAGCAGAGCACATGAAAAAATATTTAGGAATTTACCTGTTCCTCAATCTGATTTGTTTGTAGCTATTCATCATTAAGAAAGCATTTTTGAATGGAAGAGGTTTAATTATGCATTATTTTAATACTAAACAGTTAAGGATTACCTTTTTGCTTATTCAATCATTTTTCTAGAAATGGTTTTAGGAGAATTTCATGACTAATAGCGTACAATTTCATCGGGTTTTAAAAGCACCGATCTCACGCGTTTTCAGAGCTTTTTCAAACCCCGAAGCTAAAGCAACATGGCTTCCACCATTTGGTTTTATTTGTCAGGTACATTCCTTCAATTTTAATGTAGGAGGAAACTATAAGATGACCTTTTTAAATTTTACGAATGAACAAAGGCATTCTTGGTCTGGAACGTTCACTGAAATTAAAGTAAATAAATGTATTATCTATAAAGATAAATTTGACGATCCAAATCTTTCAGGCGAAATGACAGTTACTATTTCATTTAAAGAAGTTTCTTGCGGAACCGAGCTTATCATTAAGCAAGAAGGAATACCCGTTATGATACCCACCGAGATGTGTTATCTCGGATGGCAAGAATCACTCATAAAGCTTGCGCAGCTTGTGGAACCGGAGATTAATTCATGAATCGCTTCAGCGCACTAACAGGAATTCCAGAATCTACCAAAGGGTTAGTTCGTGAGGTTAGAGTCCGTTGGATGTTGGAAGAATTAGGCGTTTCTTTCGAAGAAGTACGTTACCCGCACCCGGAAACAAAAAAAGAAGAATATTTGAAAATACAACCGTTTGGACAAGTACCTTATTTTATTTCGGATGATTTATGCATGTTTGAATCAGGAGCGATTTTGCTTCATCTAGCATTTAAATATAATAAGTTTCTTCCCGAAAATGAAATTGAACGAGCACATGTTTTAACTTGGATGTTCGCAGCTCTGAATACTCTTGAACCCTTTATGGCTCATTCTTTTCTATTAAAACAAGATGCCAATGCTACCGATGCAATGAAGTTGAGAGCTAAAGAATTAATTAAAAAACGTTTGAGTGTTATTTCGAATTTTTTGAGTAATAAAGAATTTATTGGAGAAGAATTTAGTATCGC
>JAZKFP010000031.1:0-4465 GCA_040386355.1 Pseudomonadota bacterium
ACCACCATTCTCAGCCATTTCCATTGGCTCACTCTTTAATCCTTATTAAATTTAATAGGGAGATACTAACAAGGTTAATGTGCCGGTATAGGCCGTAGCACTTGAAACGGCTGCATCCATATTTCCGGAAGTAATTCCTACAATAACGCGTGCGGTATCATTTGATGCACCACCACCACTGCAATTTGCACTTGCAGTGGTAGCGGTTGTATATCCTGTCGATTGCACACTTGTTGTTAAAGCGGTTCCTGTATTGGATAAATTACCAGCACCGCCTGCATTCCATGTCACGCTGTAAGCAATATTGGTACTTCCATTGGAAAGCGTAAATGCACTTGCGGCTCCGCTACCAGAGGCAGTAACCTTATAATTGCCGGTAGAAGAGTACACACAAACATTACTTGATAAGCTTACTGCACCATCACCTACACCCCAATTGGCAAGCGTCATATCTTGCAAATCGCTGATCTGAGCTTGTACAGATTTGGTGACGCTTATTGTTGCAGTACCCGTTGATGTAGCACCCAGCGTACCTTGAGTTGCAGCGTATGCATTATTTACTACTAATAAGAGACAACAGGCTAAATGAGATTTAGTCACTCTAAACATAACTACTCCAAACAATAAAAAGTAATCTACAGCTATTTTTGGACATTTGAATTTAGAATAGACATTTTTTTAATTTGTAAAATTAATTGAAAAAAAAATGAATGATCGGTTTTAAATTTCAATTTAAATTAAGTAATAAATGACTTACTTAAAGAAGCGAGTATTTATTCTGACAATTTTGTTCAAAATCAAATATGATGTCATTCAATCACTAGGCGTAATCCTAACTTCATTTTTTTATATTTTTGGAATAACTACTGAGTTTTATGATTAAAAAAGATCTCATCAAATCTAAAAATACCCCTCCTTTAATAGTTCGTAATGCAACGATTGAAGATGTTCCGCGTGTACAAAAATTAAACGCCAAAGTTTATCCGGACTCTTACTTCACTCGAGAGATGCTCTTAGGTCAGCTCACCAATTTTCCTCAAGGACAATTTTTAGTTGAGTTCGAAGGCACAGTTATAGGATATTGTGCCACTTTCGTTATCGACGGCAGTATTTGTCTTAAGCCGCATTCATGGACTGAAATCACTGGCGGCGGGTACGCATCACGACATGATCCGTTAGGTGATTATCTATATGGCATGGAAGTTTGTGTTGATCCGGATTACCGCGGCATGAGCATTGGCAGTCGTCTTTACCAACACCGTAAAAAACTTTGCCAAGACATGAAACTTAAAGGCATTGTTTTTGGTGGACGAATGCCAGGCTTTCAAAAACGACAAAATAAAGTTAATAGTCCTGAAGAATATCTGAAATTAGTACAAGCCCGTAAATTACGAGATCAAGTAATTCAATTTCATCTAGCGAATGATTTTGAACCTATTGGTATTTTGAAAAAATACATGTCGTCAGATACAGAATCTCAAGGCTACGCGGTGCATATGCTGTGGCAAAATCCACTCAAATCCGAACCAGTTATTAAAGAAAAGAAAGTTCGTGGAAAATTACCGCGTTCAGTTCGAGTTGCAACCGTACAATTTCAAATGCGTAAGGTAGATTCTGAAGAACAATTTCAACATCAACTTGAATATTTTATAGATATTGCATCCGATTACAGCGCGGATTTTGTGGTATTTCCTGAGTTAATTACTTTAGCCCTGCTCTCGGCTACCAATCAAAAAATGCGACCCGAACAAGCGATTGATCATCTTACCGATTACACGGGCCGCTATATCGAATTTTTGAAAAAAATGGCCATTTCTTACAATATTAATATTATTGGTGGCTCTCATCCTACAAAAATGCCCGATGGAGATATCCATAATATTTCCTATGTCTTTCTACGGAATGGTGAAGTCTATGCACAAGAAAAATTGCACCCTACTCCAAGCGAACGCTATTGGTGGAATATTCAAGGCGGTGATGCATTACAAACCATTCATACAGACTGCGGCCCAATTGGTGTTTTAATTTGTTATGACACCGAGTTTCCTGAAACTGCACGACATTTAATTGATCAAGGTGCATTAATTATTTTTGTACCCTTTTGCACCGATGAACGACAAGGTTACTTACGCGTACGTTATTGTTCACAAGCGATAGCCGTTCAAAACCAATGTTATGTTGTAATGTCCGGTACAGTGGGCAATATTCCAGATGTTGAAAACATGGATATTAATTACGCAGAAAGCTGTATTTTAACACCCTGTGATTTTCCATTTGCTCGCGATGGAATTGCAGCAATTTGTACTGCAAATACCGAAACCATTGCATTTGCCGATTTGCAAATGGACAGCTTATTGATTGCTCGACAAAGCGGTAGCGTACAAAATCTACGCGATCGTCGCTTTGATCTTTACAATGTACAGTGGAAAACTAAAGTCACACCAAATTAACGTCCTAATTTTGTGGTAAATGAATGTTGAGGCTGTAAATGAGTTGGATTCTGGGCTGCGTCGCTGTATTTTTACTCGTACTTTTCATTCCGAAATTCCGAAAGTTTTTTGGCGCATTGCTTTTAGTTGTTGTTCTATCCAGTCTGTTTTATTGGTACAGCAACTCTAGAGAGGAAGACAAATCAAGAACTCGAATTTCAGCGGAAGAAATTATCTTTGAAAATGTATTATTGAATCAAAGTTATGGCAGCAGTTATGATTTTATTGGCCGAATTAAAAATAATTCCAGAAAACACAAATTAAAAGATGTTTATATCAACATTACTTTTAGTGATTGTCCAAACATCGATGAAACTAATTGCGTGATTATTGCTGAAGAAAAAACTCGACTTTCACTTGATATCCCACCAAAACAAGCACGCAATTTTAAAACTAATATTTTTCCTAGAGATGATTTAAATGCTCAAGGAAAATTGATTTGGAATTATGGGCTGGATTATTCGGTAGCAGAGTAAAATAATCAGTCAAATAAAAGAATTTAATAATTACTAAATTCTTTTATTTGACTGATTAAAAATAGACTGCTCTAAGCGTTCGGCTAACCACACTTTGATAATGGATTGACGTGTAACCCTGAGACGAGATGCTTCTTAGTCAAGTGAGTCTATCATCCAAGTAGGAAAATCAACGTTAACTCTTTTTTGAATTTGATTTGGACGATGAATTGTTGATAAATCCAGACCGTCAATAATATCTGAATTGTTTTCATCAAACTTTTTGTCTAGAGATTTAACTTTCATAAAGTGCCACCTCAGAATGCCGTGATCGTCTAACAGAGATAATTCAAATTTTCTCATTGCGATAAGTAATAATCGCCGACCAATGTTTATGGTGTATCATTCCAATAATAAAAGCTCTAATCCCATCATGTGATTTTGCCTGAATTTCAATAAGGTCAGGATCTTTCCAGATAGCTTGGGCTTCAATAAAATCGATGCGATGCTTTTCCAGATTAGCTAAACTTTTTGTTTGATGAAATTCGAATGAGCACATAGGTATAAAAAATGTACCTTTACTTAAATTTGATCAAGTAACTGTTTGAAATTTTTTCAATAAGCACAATTAAGCTATCTATTATATTAAAATAAATTAAATATAATTATTTGCATAAGATAAACTTAAAAAATATTTATAACAAAAGATGGTGCGCCCGGAGAGATTCGAACTCCCGACCACTTGGTTCGAAGCCAAGTACTCTATCCAACTGAGCTACGGGCGCAGATAAACATTTTCTAATAACCATTCCTGGTGACGATTCCAGCCGATGATTTAACGAGCGTCACAGAGCTCACCACATTATCAGCACAAATTAGATGCAATTTGCGAATCCTGAATGGGCGCTTAGTGTATCGTTCTCAACTCTTTTTGCAACCATCTTTTAATAACTCCAAATTAAGAGCATTCAGAAAAATAGCATCCGAAGAATACGTCTTGTTCCAACTTACGAACTCCGGTACGATGCTCGCTCTTTTCTATCCTCATTTTATTTTGAGGATTTTTGTCTCCTTGCCTTACAACCCTGTTAAAAAGAAACAGATGTTTGAAGGCTACATCCATGAGGAAGGCTCATATGCGTCACTATGAAGTAGTGGTTATGGTGCATCCTGATCGTTCAGATCAGGTAAAACCAATGATTGATCGTTATACCCAGCAAATTAAAGACGCTGGTGGTCAGATTCATCGTCAAGAAGACTGGGGCAAACGTACCCTGGCCTACCCCATCATCAAACTCAAAAAAGCACATTATGTTCTTTTAAATATTGAGTGCAGCCAAGCAACGCTGGATGAATTAGAAAACAATCTTCGATACAACGACGCTGTATTACGCACGCTTGTTATTCGTGAAGAAGAAGCGATTAATGAAATGTCGCACATCATGAAAGAAAGTGGTGATGGCAGAAGTCGTCCGCCTCGTCCTGTGCGTCCAGCAGGCAGAGAGCGTGAGAGAGAATATT
>JAZKFP010000032.1:0-1523 GCA_040386355.1 Pseudomonadota bacterium
TCTATAATGGATTTGAGGAAAATTGCTAGGAACCCACTCAGATTGAGGAAGGGCCTGATTCATCCAGATTTTTAGTGTTTTATAGGCGTGCAGTTTTCACTCAATCGGAGGTATCGCTAACTGTAAATTCTAAACCTAAATAAGCGCCACCCCTGAGTGCGTCAACACCCAGAGGCAGCTAACCACAATCGATAAGAGAGTATCAACTATGGCTAAACGTACTATAGCGCCAGAGCCTCGCTCGGCCCAAGAAAAATCTTCTTATACCCGCAAACTAAAAGTCCGTACGGGCTCTTACGATTACCAAGTAAACAACGTCGATAATATTCATTCCTATAAAGCTGCACCACCGGTTCCGTGGATACACGTTAAGGGTTATTGGCTTAACAAAACAGGCTTTACTGTTGGCACTGCCGTTTGTATGGAGATGAGTGATGGTTGTCTGGTTATCAGGGCAATTCGAAATACTCCTTAAGATTTAAAAAATGGGGTGTATTGAACTTAGGTAATGAGTGTAAAAGTAAAATCTTTTTTATTAATTCACTCGCTACCATTCGCATGATGTTTGGTACTGACTGCAGAATAAAAATGTTAGTGGCTAAATAAAACCCCGATGTAGAAATGCGTCGGGGTTTTTTTACCATAAATGATTTAATAAAATAACTATTGCAAACGATTAAAAACTCACAATAGCGAAATAGCGTGCGAATAAATTTCACTTGTTTGTTCTATTCGTGTTAAAAACTTCAACAGGCATCAGCAAAAAAGCCATCGCGGCCAACATTTTTGAGTCATGGTGCTCGCGATAACCAAAATTGTCAGAAAAAAATAGCGTGCCTATTTTTATAAAAGTTATGACAGTAAAACAAGTTATAGTTAAACCACAGTATTGCAATTCTAGGGAAGCAACGCTTTGGTTTAACTATCGCTTACGATTTTAGTGTGGAAAAGTAATTTTTATTGTGATGAAAGCATGGCAAAGTGACGCGCTACAACCCTATCGATACATTGAAAGAGTCATTCTTAGTCGCTATTTTAAATTTGCAATTGACTCAGCTACTTTTACCCTAAGTTGTTTTTCATCCAATTCATATTCATCTCTATTTATTTCCGGATTATATAAATCTGCAAGGCAGAAAATAGTAGATAAACATTCACTTAGTGATGAATCATCTTTTTGCAATAAATTTGAATCTCTCTCAAATTTCCATATTTCCATGTAGGAATTAGAAAATTGTTCTGCCGAGAGCTTTTCTTCTGTAAATGATTTCGCAAGAGCCAAAACAGTCATACTCATCTCAATATCCCAGTTTCAGGAGCAAGCTTGGTAAGCGCAGTGCTAACCACATCCTATTAACCCGTACATTTTTTCTTTAACGTAACGCCTCCAGTTTTTTCAGGAGGCTTTATGATAAAACGTAGCGAACAAGAGTGGCGTGCTTTATTTGCACTGCAGGCAGCGAGTGGTATTTCCGCGCAGCAATTTTGCAAAGCAAATGAGCTTTGCCCCAAACACTTCAGTG
>JAZKFP010000033.1:0-7261 GCA_040386355.1 Pseudomonadota bacterium
ATAAGCAATTTCATCAAACCAAAAAGGATTATTAGTACCTAAATAATCCACAGAAACATACACCACAGCAGTTAAGTCAAACTCTTTTATAATCGGTAACATCCATTCAAAATTATCGGCATACCCATCATCAAAGGTAATAACTAATGAGTTAGGTGGAATTCTTTGATTGTTTTTTTCCGCAGCTGCGAGTTGAAGAAAGTTAGTAACATTAAAATATTTTTTTATAAAAGTTAATTGTTCTCGGAACTGATCAGGAGTTACTGAAATGGTTTCATCGTTAAAAGGATAATTAGGCTCTAAAGGATAAACACGGTGATACGCTAAAACACTTAAATGTTTTAGTGAACGCATATTCCAAACTGGAAACATCCAGGGTTGCATTAATAGTTGGGCTAAAAATGTTTTTTTACTCATGCGACGCTAATTGTCCAAATAGTTTTGATTCCATAACTCAAACACCGTTAACAGCCATAAAACGCGGTGCCAATCCCTTTTTTTATTTTGGTGTTCCAATAGCATTTGTTCAATTTTGACAGAATCAAAAAATCCGCGATTCAAACATTTGCTTGAGAGAAGTAAATCGCGCACCCAATTTGAAAGCTCACCTCGAAATAATACTTTTAACGGCGTAGGAAATCCTTGTTTTTTTCGATACAACACGGATCGAGGTAACCAAGGTTCAAGCGCTTTTTTTAAAAGATATTTAGTTTCACCATTTTTTAAACGATAACTTGAAGGTAGAGCCGCCGCCCATTCCATTAATCGATGATCTAAAAATGGTACGCGTAATTCGAGAGAAGCCGCCATACTCATGCGATCGGCTTTAATTAACAAATCGTCTACCAACCAGCTTTTAACATCGACATATTGCATTTGTGTTTGGATATCTTCTTTTTGTACGACATCGTAGCACTGATTTAAAAAATAATGAGCATTATGCTTATTCGATGTAAATTCTGCACGAGCTTGTGGTGTTAACAACCAATCAACTTCAGATTCTGGATAAAATGACACTCCTGAATAGGATGAACGTAAAGACTGACGACTAATATCAACATATTTACGCCATTTAGGGCCTAGGGCTGAAATACATGGATCCAATAATGCTCTTACAGCCACAGGCAAATTTGCGTACCGATGCAGCCATTGAAAATATGCATAAATCGGATAACCACCAAATACTTCGTCCGCGCCTTCACCCGATAAAACGACCGTAACATCTTGTCGTGCTTTCTGGGCAATGTAATACAAAGATACAGCAGCAGCTTCCGTTACCGGTTCACCCATATGCCGAATCCATTGCGGTAGGAAATCAACAAAATCTCTTGCACTCATCCAGTATTCATGATGTTCTGCATTAAATTGCTGAGCAACTTCACGTGCGTATCGGGTTTCATCAAATTCAGGACCTAAATCCCAAGCAACAGAAAAAGTACTTTTTTTCTCAATTCCAAGCTGATGCATCATTGCAACCACTGCACTGGAATCAACTCCGCCACTTAAAAACACACCTAGAGGCACATCACTGCGCAATTGTAATTTTGTTGCGTCCAACATTAAGTAGCGCAGTTCTTCGAGCAATTCTGGTTCTGATTTTTTATGATGATTGTTATTGAGTGATCGTTGAAATGTTAAATCCCAATATTTTTCAATTTTAATTCCAAAGCTTGGGTGTACTTTCATCCAATGCCCAGGTAGTAAACGTTTTACTTCCTGCATCATGGTTTGTTCACCGGGCACATATCCCATTCGCAAATACGTTGGAACCATAGTCCGATTTAATGAAGGACGTTTATTTAATCCTTTTAGTAAGGATTCTATTTCAGAAGCAAATACGATTCCATCTTCGGTTTCCACATAATAAAGTGGTTTAATCCCTAAACGATCTCTCACTAAATACAGTTCTTTCGTTGTGGAATCCCAATAGGCAAAGGCAAACATTCCGTTAAAATCTTGCACAGCCGAAAGACCTTTTTGCATTAAGGCGTGCAACATAACTTCTGTGTCAGATGAGGTGCGATATTCTGCAGTTGCTAAAGATTGCCGCAATTCTAAATAATTATAAACTTCGCCATTAAAGCAAATATGGTATTTACCACATGGAGAAGCCATTGGCTGAGTGGAACGTGAATGAACATCTAGAATACTTAAACGCCGATGCCCTAAACCTAAATTTTCTTCAATAAACACACCATCAGCATCAGGCCCGCGATAAGCCATAACGTCTGTCATAGATTTAATGCGTTCTGCGGTTACAGGACGATTTGTTTTATATGCATAAATTCCAGCAATACCACACATATTTAGGAAATCCCAATAAGGCACATAACAGCACTTATGATTAATTAGATATATTCGTACAAAGCATCATTCATAAACATACACTATCGATTAAAGTATGCCGAATTATTTGCGTTGATTGGGATGTGGAATAACATAATCTCGATATTGATTTGGATTTCCTGTTAAGCCATCCTCGGCTGCCCGCACTATATTATAAGCTTCGCGAGCCGTCACATAATGCAAAACATATTTCGTTCCATCGTTGTAATTTTTTTCTAAGTAATTCCACATTTCATGAGTTGCTGGGCCTACTACTGAGGCATAGTCTTGCGCACCATGACAAAACAATTTAACGAATTGCCATTCAGGTCGACCTTTAACATGAATTTTCTGCCTTAACCACGCTTCAATTCTTTTTGGATCGGCGTGAGTTGCATGAGTATGAATATCAGCGTCTTCAAATGTCGGATGCCATTTATGACGCCAGTCGAACCAATTAATAGTTAACGGCCCCTGAAAAATCATAAATTCATTTACATCAGATTTTTTACCAACTTCTGCTTCACGTGCTTTACGGTACGATTTTGGCTGAGCATCGTCTTTTGCATAACGTATGCAATTTATATAAGCCGGCTGTGCCGCTTGAAATAATGCAGGAAATGTGAAATCTGCATAGCATCCCCATTGCTTCAGCAAATCAATTTCGTTATTTAACCCGCAAAATTCATTACCACGTGAGTTGTCTAACGACCAATTTCCATGAATAAAAGCAAAACAAGCGCGTTGCTCTGTTTTATACGGTTTCATAAAACCATAGCTTTGAAAAATTGGCATTACTTCGGATAGTGTTTGATTAAAACTTTGTTCTGTCTGATGGCCATGGTGCCAATGCAATTCAACTTCACCATGCCCTGCTTCGACAAGTTTTTGTAATGGCGCTAATTCTTCTTCGTGCAATAAATCCAAAGCATAAAAAAATGTATGTTTTGGATAACAACCATCTGCGTCAGTATGTTGCTTTGCTAAATCTGCGTAACGCTCAAACCATGCTTGTTGACGGTGCAACTGACCATTTAATTCAAAATGATCTACAAACAAAACACAAATATGATTTGGCTGCGAATTAGAATTATTTCCAGAAATTAAATTATAGAAAAAATACAGCAAATTAATGCAGTATGCGGGCAACCAAATATGTAGTTTTTTTCGAATAATATAAGCAGAAACCAACGCTAATCCACAAACAATAAAAATCATTATTACAATAATTTTCATAAAAAAGCCTTTGACAATTAGCGTGAAACGATAAGAGATTGGTAAGTATTTTCGTACGCTCTTACCATGGCATGAATAGAAAATCGTTGCATTATTTTATAACGTCCAGCTTCCCCCATTTGATAGCGACGAGCTGGATCACGAATCAGTTCTGAAAGAACATTATAGAGTTGCTCTGCATTTTCACTTTCAAATAAAAACCCATCGCTAGCGTGATCCAAAACTTCATGTGTACCGCCAACATTCGAGGCAACAACTGGAACGCCTGTAGCCAATGCTTCAAGCACTGTATTTGGTAAACCTTCACGCACAGATGTTTGAATAAAAATATTTGCAAGTCGCATGATATTTGCGACATCGCTTCGGTAACCTAAAAATGTTATGTGAGATAACAGATTTTTTTTTTCAGCATAAAATTCCAACTCAGAACGTTGCTCGCCTTCACCACAAAATACTAAATGACATAGAGGACAGTCTTTCTTTAATCGCTGAAATACGTCGATTAAAAAAGGATAATTTTTTACAGCAACCATGCGACCAACGGCCAATAAAACAATTGAATTATCGGGAATATTTAACTCTTTGCGTAATTTATCACCCTGCTCCGCATCTGGCATAAATTGTTGAGTATTAACACCATTAATAATTGTTTTAAACTTTTCTGAAGATACATTAAGAGCAGTTTGAACTTCTTTAGCTAACGATTCAGAAACCGATAAGTTCAAATCAATTTGATTCATTAACCAACGCTGCATAACACGACGATGCCAGTTTTCAAAGTACAAAACACCGTGTTCACCGTTTACTATTTTAACGGAATGATTACTTAATTTCGCAGCAATAAACCCAGACAACATGGTTGTCCAACCATGCGTATGTAAAATATCAGGCTTGAACGTTTCAATAGCATCTTTAGTTTTTTTAATAGCTACTGATAATGAAGGGTTAGAATTACCATCAAATAAAATACGACCTGGTACTTCATGATTGAGTTGATCGCCTACTGCACCCAACTCTCGCAAACACAAAACTTGCACATTGTACTCATTAGCATGGTGTCGCAATAAATTTGCAACACCATTTTCTAATCCACCTGGAGCCATGGATAAAACTGAATGTAAAACTTTAACCACCATGGCTCCGTACTAAATAATAAACTTTTTTAAAATTACACTTAAAAGATTAATATATTTAATGAGTAAATGTTTTACAAATGGCGTTGCGCACAAAATGAGTTTACGGCCTACTTAGTGAGCAACGGGACACTTTATGCCTTCGAACGGCATTTTGCAGAAAAACTCTTGTGGGTTTAATTAACGTAGTTGATATTCAACTCCGAACAATAAAGTCATTATATTAATATTATCAGTTTCTAAAGTATCACCTTGAAAACGCTCAAACTGTAATGCTCCATTTACTGCTAAATTACTCCATAAATAATAGGTTGATTCAAATAACAAACGGTGCTCATCGATATTTCGTTGTATTCCCAATTCAGTTGATTCACGACGTTCTGCACTAATGCGCGCACCGGCATTAAAACGCGTACTAAAACTAAACCCAGTTGCTAAAGAGATACCACGGTAATTTTCTACAATTTCAACATTTAGTGGATTAATTTGCTCTGAGTCAATTTCATACGCCGTTAGCGTCGTACTCCATAGACCTTGGGTTTTAGTTAAAGATGCAGATTTAGAATCACGAATTACAGAACGACCATCTAACGTTTCAATAAAAAGTAAAATAGATTCAAAATCTTCAAATACTGGAATTTGTGGATTTGGTTCAGCACCTGGTTCTGCTCCTTCTAAAAAATCTTCAGAATCTAGTAATAAATCAGATCCACTTACTACCGCGCGTTCTGCCAACAATTGAAATTCTAAGGTTGGTGTCCATGAATGTGTCCATCGACCATCTACTGTTGCAAACTCATCTTCAAAGTCATCAACAGTGATTCGGGTTGCTCCACCTGCTAAATAGAGCTGAGCATTTTTAAATTCATTATCAAAAAATGCGTACGCTGATTGCTTTTCTTCGGTAAATTCATCGACTCCAAAATCTTGTCTTTCTGAAGCTTGAGCACCAAGGCCGATATCTAATAAAGGCGAAATAATACGTACCCATTCGATATTTCCTAGCACCGATTCGGACTCATCTTCAATAGATTCTTCATAATCTACACGTTCATATCGTGCAGTTAATTCAATAATGTTGCGTTCACTAGGCCGTAAGATCCAAACTGGGCCAGTACTCATAGAATTGACCCATTCAATGTTGAGTGGCGAACTTCCACTTAACGGATCAACGCGTTGTTCAACTATTGCATTGTCAAATACCCATGATAATTGTTTAGGTATAAAAAACCACTCTGTATTTACGCTACCAGTTGCTTGTAAACGATCATCCACATCACTGTCTAAATAACTTAAATATCGAAAATCTAAATCTGTTTCGTACAATAAACTGCCTTCAAAATCTTCCAAGGAAAGTTCACCGGTTACGGCTTGAGCAGTCGATCTTTCTTTATTTTCTTCTGTTGCAAATAAGTTATCCGTAAATTCAAGTTCATAGCCGACGACAACTTCACTTCGTGGTAATGCATTAGCTACAACGGGGACAAAAATTAAACCTAATAGAATCGATAATGATTTTTTCTTCGAAGAAAATCTTTCTATCTGGTGCAAGATTTTTGATGGAAACATGCGATTGTCCTATATCTATCGGAATTTTAAAAATATGCTTATTAACAATTAATACTGGAGAAAAAACATATTTTAATAATGATGGATTAAAAAAAAGAAAATATTTTTTGTAAAAAATAAAATGCCGTATTTTTTAAAATACAGCACTAAAAACGATAAAACATTAATTATTAATCATTATGAGGAAATATGGTTAAATACAACGCCAACTACTTTGGTTTCACCCACCACATCAATCGCTGCATCAACATCTGCTTCTTTTGCTTCTCCGTAAGGTACAACCAGCACTGTCATATCACACAGCTCAGATAAGATTCGTGCATCAGCAGAATGGGTTGAAGGCCCATCAATAAAAATATACCGGTCTGGGTATCGATTTTTAACAACATCTAAAAAAGCCCGCATTCGCAATGAAGTGAAATATTCGGAGGCGGTTGCTAATTGCGTTCCCGCTGGAATTAATCGCAAGCGAGGAATACCAGTTGAGTAAATAATGGAATCAAGACCTAATACTTCGCCACGTAGATAGTCCGTCAAACCTTCTTGCTGACCAATATCAAATAATTCATGTAAACGTGCTTCATGTAAATTACAGTCAATTAATAAAGCAGTTTTTGTTTCATCAAGTGCAAATGCTGCTGCTAAATTCGCAGTTATATGGGTAGTACCCGATTCGGGCATTACCGAACTAATCATGACAATTTGATTGAATCCATTTGCGGCTTGCAATAATCTTGTTCGAATTTCCCGATACGATTCAAGAGTTTTACGATCGCTCATTGTAGAGTGAATTAACTTACGAGCATTTAATTGCGCGGGTGTTAAGGGTGTTGGTTCTGACATTTGCGCAATTTGCTTACTGCTTGCGATCATTCTCGCAACATCATTCGCACCATTGGTACTTTGTAGAGCGCCAGCTGATGGTTTAGCTTGATCGTCTTGTGATTTATCCGAACGTTCTGCTGACATTACTTATCCCCTAACTGAGGCAGCCATTG
>JAZKFP010000034.1:0-7597 GCA_040386355.1 Pseudomonadota bacterium
GGGCGAATGATGATTCGGCCCTACGGTATCCGTTAGAGATTTATGTTTTTTAGGAAAATGATCATTTTATGTAGGGGCGAACCATCATTCGCCCGCATGTACTTTCCCATCAAGCATTACTCATAAGACAATGCAAAAAAGTTAAATCGCCTGTTTGTGACTGAAATTTGTAGTCTTTGTCTTTAAAAAGAGATCTATATCTCACTTCTTTTGTTTATCGTAACTATAGTTTTTATCTTACCTTCTACTTTATGTAACTCGAACAATGATGTTCGTGCTTCCTTTAATCGTATTAAAATAAGCAGTCATAGTTGGATTATGAATTTACAACAAAAAACTCAAGCATTTAAAAATATTTTGTCAGTAGCATTATTCGGATATGTCTGTTGTTTTTCCTTATCGTTAAGCGCAAACACTCTCACACCTGAATCTCAAGTTCTGTTATTTAGAACTTTAACGGAAAAGTTTCGTACACCCATTCAAATGTCTTCTGCTGAAGAGTTGAAAGTATTAGGCACTAAAGTTTCAGGATGCTCGCAAGCTAGTCAACGCAGCTTGTCGTGCATCGAATCGCAGGTACCTTTTCTATCACAAATGGAAACTGAAGTTTCAGCAGGCTGGCTAGATCAGTTTGATGACCCCATGCAGCCAGTACTCGGTTACAACTTGTTTGGTGTTACCTCCACGTTTCAACCAGCGAATACGGCAACACCTTCTTCAGAAATTACTTTGTTTATTATTCATCCGAGTCAAGTTCATATCAGTCATCGTGGCCGTACTCTTTTAGTGGATCGTTTTGAACCTGGCTTACATTCGATTAGTTTACCGGTCGCTTTAAAATCTAAAAGCATGCTAAATATTAGTTTTCAAGATTTGCATGGGAATATTAGTCACCAAAAGGTTCGAGCGTCAGCATTAGGTTGGGTAGAACCTCGTACGTCTCCGACTCCAACTTTTGAATTTGCTTGGGGACGTTCAGCCAATACATACACCAATCAAGCACAAGCAGATCTTGTTTTAGGGCAAATGCAACACCCTCTTATTCCTTCAGTAGACATTAAAGCCGCTTGGCTTGAAACAGAACGTCCGCTTCGACAAATTGGTATTTCACAACATAGCGGTAATATAGGTTGGTCTACTGATTTTTTATATAGCGAAAATTGGCTTTCAGGCACGGCAACTTCTGCGCAATTAACTTGGCGTAAATATCGCGCTACTCTAAAAACTTTTAGTCTGCATCGACTCGATGAAGTTGAAGACAATTTTAATTTAGAAAATAACTGGACTGAATTTAGTCCATTGATCGACTCACAACCGGGAGCAAATATTGAATTATCGACGCCTTGGCAATCTGGCTATTTAAGTTTACGAGCCGAGCTGTCATCTGATTTACCTTGGCAAGAAAAATCGACTTTTTCTGAATCGATCACTAATCCCTCCTATGCACTAAAATTTTCGCGCGATATACTGTCACGTGACAAAACCCGTCTTATCTTTACTACCGAAGTTGGTGGTGGTGAATATAACCAAATTAAGGCTTCTGCCAACTTAAGTTTGTAGACGTTGTCAAAAGCCATATAAGAATTTGTTTCTGTCGACCTAAATAATTTATAAAAAACAATTTAACAAAATAACTAAATTCAATTTTTAGCACGCCAGAATGAACTAGGATTATTTGCTCAGTGCAGACTTATCATCTGCTTTCAAATTTTTTTAGTTCATTCTATGAATGGAACTCGAACGTCGATCTGAAAGTGTTTCAAACCTTATTTCATTAGGAAGAAATCTTTTACGATTTGCGTCATAAGCATAATGAGTGCAATTTGTCATGGAGACACTTTCAATTGAAGAATCAACTTATATTTCGGTTGACACATCTCAATGGCCCGCTTTAGAGCTCGAAATCCTTACCTTACCTGATGCAGCGCATTTACCTGTTGCAGCGCATTTACCTGTTGCAGCGCATTTACCTGTTGCAGCGCATTTACCTGTTGCAGCGCATTTACCTAACGCCAATTACAGCAATAGTGCTGGATCTGGCAATAGCAAAGAATCGGACTTTCTATATCGTTTAAGAGCTTTTGCTCAAGAATTAATTTATGATCATCCCGTATTGCGTCAAAAATTAATTACTCCTATTTTTTCTCTTGCTCAACCTAGATGGATTGATGATCCTAATTTTGATTTGGCCTATCACATTAGCCTCGGCAAATCAGAAACGCTGAATCTCTCAAAAAAGTTTAGCGATGAATTGTGTGTCGAATTGATGCAAAAACACACTTCACCATTAGATCGTGGCAGCCCATTGTGGCGAATATTTGTTTACGTTTTACCGGCTGGTCGTTCACAACAATATGATGCATCTGATTCGAACTATATGTCTCAGATTAGACCCAGTCGCTATCTTGTGGTTTGCGCTTGTCATTTAGCGCTAAGACAACGTTTGCATACATCGTTGTCTTCAATTTTTTTTAAAAACTTTTTTAAATTTAAGAGTACAAAGGCTAAGCGCTCTTCTGAAAATGCATGGTGCCCGAATGGATTGCCGAGTAGAAATGATTTATTAGAAGCAGCGCGAAACGATATTTCTAAATTGCCGAATAAACTTCGACAAGCTGTAGAGCATTTTTTAATTGATTCACAAATCAATGAAAATCCGAGTCAAAGCTTGTTTAATCGACATAGTTCGTTGAAAGAAAAGTTTGAATTGATAAAACAAAGTCAGCAGCGTTGGGTAGCGCCTGTTTGTGCATTTAATGGTTCTAATTTAATAAAACCAAAATGGTCACTTTATCATTGGTCTGCAAATATTGATTCGATTCATCATGTTTTAAAAAGCATAAGAAATGTAAATATTACAGATGGAGTTCTGACTTTGTTGGCGGATGCTTGTTATTCTTATCTTGGGCATGAAGGCACAAGTCGAGAACTAACCGCGTTAATTCGACAATGTAAAAATAATCAAGCACCAATTCTTTCACGTATTAGTTTACCTAATCCTTATCATCAAGGACGCAACTTAAGGCAATCGGTATGCACCTTACACACTCAACTTCATCAAACAAAAGATATTCAAAACTTACAAAATCTTGGTGCCATTTTTCCGCAAAAATTTACTAAACCGATTGCAGAATCTGTACAGTGGCTTCAAACATTTCAAAAAAGAAATATTCTGTGGAATCTATGTATTGCTGAACAAGACCCACAACACCATATTTCTATCAATAATCATTATCGATGGGCAATGCCGCTATTTCCGGGATGTAATATTCAGCTGATGTTTCGAGTGGAAACGAATAAAGTATTTGTTGATATCTTAGGGGATGAAAAACAAATTGATTTTAAGAAGTTCACTGATGCATTAAATCGCGGACTACGTGGTTGGAATCGGGCTAGTCAACGCATTGAGCGTGAAGACGTTGAAAGTAAAAAGGCAGCGCGCTTACCTAAACCTAAAATTGATAAACAACAAGCGTCATAAATACTTCATTTTACTTTCATAATTTAAAATATTGACTAAAATCCTTGTGAAAATAATAAAACCACTCACACAAGGACGATAACAATGAAAGTTAATATTTTAAATACAGCGATAGCCATTTTATCTTGCGCATCTCATTCAAAAGCATTTATTCCAACAGTATCTCAGAGGATTGAATACCCTACTCCAAACTTACGCAACACCAAAATAAGTCAGGAAAAAATGTCTAATTTTTTAGTTATGGGAAAAGATCTTAAATGGGATTCAAAAGAAAAAATGTGGGTTCCAGTAGTAAAAGAATTTCAACCTATGACGAGTAATTTATTGGAGAGTGTGAAAGATTTCCATTTAATGGCAATCGCTAGTTAAATAATCTGGATTGATAAAAATTAATTAGATAAAAACTAAGCAGACTAAAACTATCCAGACTAAAACTAGGCAGGTGAAAACCTGCCTTTTCATTTAATGAATATTTTCCAAACCGCATAATACACGTACCGCATAAATTTGTTCGCCTGTTGCATCAGGCACTAATGTTTTTAGTGCTTCGGAAAAATCCTGATCTGGACACAACTTTTTGAGTAGTGCAGGTAAGGATTTATCTGACGCATAATCCAGCTCATCAAATGCATGTAATATATTTAAATCATCTGCAAATTGATCGGATCTCTGACCTGGAGCTGGATATTGATTTTGCTTTTTTAATAAAAGAGGCAAATCAAATGTTTGGGTTTTTGCTCTACCATTTAAAATAATTGGATTATTTTTGCTGTCTTTCAGTGGTAAAGTCATCGAGTAAAACATAATTGTACATAGATATTCATGCACAAATTGTTCGCCAATTTGTTCCCATTCATTCGAATCTGGCGAATCTTCTTCTAATTTTTCTATTATAAATTCGTTAATTTTATTTTTAATTATTGCACTTTTGGTTAAATAGTTAAGCAATTGAGGATACGAAATTTCTCCCCAAGGCATTTTAATTGGTCGAAATCTTAATGGGTTATTTACATTAACCTGTGGATTTACGTTTGGATTGACACGATCCATTCTAAGCTTTCCGATATACAACAATATCAATAATCCCCATAAAATAAAATTCGCTTGATTTTGGTTAAATCCTAAAGCTGTTGGCTCTGTGCGAAAACAATTCATAGAATGAGAAAGCAAGTCAGTGTAAGCCTTAAAAATATCAGGCACCTCTTGATTTAAATTAATTTTACTAATAAGTGAAATAACTGCCTTTCTACACACTTTTTTTTGTAAAGCACTAGCACTCGATGCTGGCTGCAAGCTGTTATGAAATACATTAAAAAAGTTTTTTGCAATATGGAGTTTTTCTATAATTTGATGACGCTCTTCTTTTTTACACAAGGCCATAGTTCTTAATTTGAAATAGGTATTCAATTGATCATTTATCTCATTTTGAAATTGGGGAAAAGTATTGAGCCATGGATCAGAAGCTTTAATTTTTTCTAATTTTTCATCGTTGCATTGCTGAATAGGGTATTGAAGAATTCGATTTAATAATGAGTTCTTCGAGATTCCGTTATTACTATATTTTGTAAGAAAGGTAAAAGCAGGATCTGATAGATCTTGTTCAAACTGAGCTTGATTGTGCTGCTCTGTCTCTTCAAATATTTTAAACTGAGCTTTGTAATCTTCAGGCTCTACAATCTTGTAATTATTGAGGCGTGCCTTTACTTCCAAAAGTTGAACAGGGTTAATTTTTTTATTTGAGGTAATACCAATTGCTCGGTTGGATCAAGCAACTTAGTTTTAGAAGTTTTGTTTTCGTCAAGCAAACAAATCTGATTGAGTAACGCATAGTGTTTTATATTTGGTGAAGTGAGAGTATTGGAAGTGGTTGCATTAACGCGGGGTACAGTCAAATACAGTAAAGCAGCCGGTATAATTTTTTTTATGCCTCCTAATGATGGAAGATAATAATTCAAGTTGATTGTAAGGTTTTGAGTAATGGATGATATGGTTGTCATTATTTATTTCCTCCAGTTTATCAATAGCAGCGATAGGATATATTTTCCCAAAAGGCCATGAACCAATGTGGAGTACATCTCATCAAACTTGAAGAGGCTAACATACGCAATATCAATTGGCCAATATCTCGCTTCAACTCTACCAATTATTTTTAAGGAAAGTCCTGTGTCAAATTGCTTATTTTGTAAAATCGCAGATCATAGTATTCCAAGCGATATCGTTTTTGAAAATGAAAACATTATTGCATTTCGAGATATTCATCCTGCTGCACCGCAGCATGTACTCATTATTCCTAAGCAACATATTTCTACGCTAAATGATCTACACGAGAATCATCAGTCGCTTATTGGAAAAATGATTATTACTGCGTCAAAGCTTGCTAGAGAATTAGGATTTGCAGAAGACGGTTATCGATTAAATTTTAATTGTAATGAGCAAGGCGGCCAAACGGTTTACCATATTCACTTGCATTTATTAGCAGGTAGACAATTTTCCTGGCCACCAGGCTAATCTACTTTTCAAATTTTTTAAATATAGGTTTTTAAATACGATGTCTCCGCACATGCCAGCTACAATTCCAACTCGCGAGAAACGCCACTTTAGTTTTGTCGATCGAGTGTTAAGTGAAGTAGATCACGCCCTGAAAGTTCTAACGCCTGGTGCAATTGTTCGGCACCGTACTCCTGAATTATCCACGACTCACGAATCAAATGAGTTTTCAATTGAGCAGTGGAGCCCTAAAGAACGTCGACTCATTGGCGGGCTTATGCGGATAAATCATTGCGGTGAAATTTGCGCGCAAGCCTTATACCAAGGCCAAGCAGCTACTGCAAAAAGTATGGGTATGCATACGGCAATGCGAAAAGCTGCTGAAGAAGAGCTTGATCATTTGTATTGGTGCGATGAGCGTTTACAAGAAATTCAGGAAAAGCCAAGCATATTTAATCCGATTTTTTATGGTGCTTCGTTTATGTTAGGCGCTGCCGCTGGGTTAGCGGGTGATCGTTGGAGTTTAGGTTTTGTAGTTGAAACTGAAAAACAAGTTGGTATTCATTTAGAAAAACATTTAGCACAGCTTCCATTATCGGATGCAAAATCGCAGCGTATTTTACAATGTATGAAAATTGAAGAATTACAGCATCAACAAGAAGCAGAAAAACTTGGCGCGGCCTCTTTACCACCACCGGTAAAGTTGGCAATGCGGTGGATGTCGAGTGTGATGACCACGTTAACATACAAAATATAAAACAAAAAAAAGCCCATTAAATAATGAGCTTTTTTGATAATGAATGCATTAAGCCGGTCTGTCAGGCGCAATATTTCTTGCGTAGAAAATTTCAAGCATTTCAGTATGCAAACGACGCTTTACATCTTCAATATCATTGGGTGCCATTTCTGCCAAGCCACTTCCAAAGAAATAATTATCCCAATGAATATCTTTAATTAACATTTTGGTGTGGAAGATATTTTCTTGGTACACATTCACATCGATGGTTTGATACGCATCGCGCGTATCTTTTGATAAATAATTTTGAATCGAATTAATTTTGTGATCGATATAATGCTTTTTTCCATCGGTGTCACGTGTAAAACCACGGACTCGATAATCAACCGTAACGATATCTGAATCAAAACAGTGAATTAAATAATTAAGCGCTTTTAAGGGAGAAATTACGCCACAGGTTGATACATCGATATCAGCACGGAATGTTGAAATTCCATTGTCAGGATGACTTTCTGGATAGGTATGAACTGTTACATGGCTTTTATCCAAATGCGCAACCACAGAATCTTTTGGTAAAGGACCAGGTGATTCAGAACTTTGACTGGGTTCTGGAGCAATTTCTTGTTCAGCGATCAACATGGTAACGCTTGCGCCTTGTGGATCGTAATCTTGACGCGCAATATTTAATATGTGAGCACCAATGATATCGGTAACTTCCGTTAAAATTTGCGTTAAACGTTCTGCGTTATACAACTCATCAATATAAGCAATATATTCTCTTTGCTCAGATTCCGAGCGAGCAAAACAGATATCGTAAATATTGAAACTTAGTGTTTTGGTAAGATTATTAAAGCCATGCAGTTTTAAACGATCTAGCACGATATTCACCACCT
>JAZKFP010000035.1:0-5418 GCA_040386355.1 Pseudomonadota bacterium
CAATTTCACGCCAATATTGATTGGGCATAATCGAAATTAAACATAAGCAGATTAAAATTAACAATCCCATTCGATCACTGCCACCGTTATACGGGCCTTGAAATCGATGGAGAATACCTACACTCAATATTAATAATCCATACAAAGCCCAGTTCCAATCAAAAATTAGCAATATAGATAAAATCAATCGCGGTACGAATAAATACCGCATATTAGGCTGAGATACTAGATGTTCAAGGCTTTGTTGAATAAAAACCAATCCAATCAGGATTTCAGTTAAACGTACTGCCGTATCAAATATCATAAAATAGATAACGCAATTTTTTTCGAAGTAAAAGCTATTTGATAATTTAACTCATTATTTACTCGTTCGACAAACAACAAACGAAATTGAATGTGATGTGTTTTTGTTGAATGCAATAGTTTATGATCATGCCAGTCCTGAACCATACGGAATAAGATTTCATTTTCATAATGCGTTGGCACTTCCGTGATAATACGTTCTGCACAACTCATAATAAATAAAGATTCATTCCACTGTGGATTCCAAAATAATCGTTTTAGCATGTCAGAATGAGAAATACAGTGTGGACGGGGACGAAATTCATGCCAATTATCTATCATTTGAAATTCTTCATTTAACAATCCATATTGTACGCGCGGTGACGGTGCAATGTAGTTAAAGAATTTCCATGAAGGCAATAAGGCCGGAAGTAATAATTTAACAAGAGATATGCTTTTAAAAAAATTAATAGAGATCATTAAATATTCCATTTTCTATAAAAATTTTTATCTAGGATTGACGTAGAACAAATTAATTAATTCTACTTAAATCTTTTTGCATAATGGCGATAAAGCAATTAGATTGCATTAATTGATTTAACCAAGTATGGACGCAAGAATATGGACTGTTCTTAAACCAAGCACTATCAACCATAACAAGCTGACGTATGAATGGAAAAATTGCTATATCTGCAAGTGTTGCATGTGATGATATTAAAAATGGTTTACTGATTAAACGCTCTTCTAGTTTGGTTAAAAATTTTTCCGCTTGAGTTTTATCCGACGCTAAATCCCGATTTGGATATCTATCTGAGTATTTATAAAAATCCAAATAAGGTTTAAATTCGACATCATTTTTTTCAATAAGTGTTAATGATTCATCAAGATTATTTAACCAGTATTTGGGATCATTTTTTTGCATACACCACAGCATGATCTCTAAACTTTCCTCTAATACTTTTCCATCTTCTAATACTAAAACAGGAACTGTACCTTTTGCAGATACTGCTAATAATGAGGAAGGTTTATTTTTCAGTTCTACTTCTTCAACAATCACTGACACACCGCTAACATAAAGTGCCATACGCGCGCGCATTGCATAAGGACAACGTCGAAAACTGAATAATTTATTTTGGTGAACCATAGATAGTTTAACATTCCCTGCTAACTATTCTCTTAGCAAAAAAGAAAATCTTTGAACAACAAATACTTGAATTGATAGAATCAATTACCATATTTTTATGAAAATAAAAATCTGATTTTTAAACCACTTCTTCCAAAGACTCAATTTTTCGAAAAGTAATAAAATTATCTGGCACAGGTAATAATAATTTTTGCGCTTGTTCCGCGTTTCCGGAAAACCAGTCAACTAAACACTCTGTAAGAATTAGCGCTGGCATACGATTATGAATCGCAGCAAATTTTTTATTTGGCGTAGTAGTTAAAGTTATTAATTCAGGCAGCTCGTTTTTTTTTAGATAATAGATGCCTGCCATATAAAGTGTTTCACCTTTTAAATGAGAAAAATAATAACGTTGTTTTTTCCCGGATCCTTGATCCTGCCATTCATACCAACCTGAGCACGGCACTACACAACGATGCGCCTCAAAAGCTTTTTTGAAGGTTGGTTTTTGAGCGACGGTTTCTGCTTGAGCATTGATTAAAATTCTATCTGCCCACTTAGGTTTAATTCCCCAAAAGACATTTTGTTGCTGAAATCTTTTATTTTTTTTGATAATAACTCCCAGCATCTGAGTGGGACGTAAATCAATATTCGTATTGATTAAAAATGAAGCATCAAAAACTTTGCTAACATCACACTGTATTGATTTTTCCTGTACACTTATTCGACCACACACAGTTTCATCTCCACGAGCCAACGAATGCTGGCTCTTGTTTAAATTATGTGAAATTTTTCCATAAGCATGTGCTAAAAATTATTCTACTTTTTCTGCTTTAAATTTGCCTTCCATTAAGTAAATAGTTGTGGTCGATTCAAAACCTGAATCCACACCAAACATAATCCATAATGAGCCGTCATCGCTAGTGTAGGCAGAAAAAGTATCGGCTACACTACTTAGAGTTTTTGCTCGATAACTCGTGTCATTTTCTTCACAGTCGGTTCCATTAGCAAAATCTCCCAATACGATTGCATCACTGCCACCGGTTGCTTGATTACCTTTATCAATATTCATTAAGTATTCATTGTTACCGTCGTCTATTGAAAGCGGCTGAACACTTGAAGCACCCGCTTTAATATAAACACTTTCACCAGGTGCTCCGCCCACTCCAACACAATTACTCGGTGCATTGGTACCAAAAGTTATTTCAAATTGAACATCGTAACGAGTGTTTGCTAAAAATCCGGTAAATTCTTTAGCCACAAACATATAGAGATCATCGCTGCGATTATTTCCACTTAATTTATAGCCACGTTGGTTTGTTGCTAATGAAGCAGGCAATAAAGTTTGTTCAGCGGATAATTCAAAGATATTTTCTTGTGGACGCGGATAATCTGAAAAGCCGTATTCCCATTCATCTGCATTATCATTGAAATCAATTTCAATATCTTTTGATTCTTCCCCAGCGCAGGCTGATAACATGCCAACGGTTATAAGCATAACCATATTTTTCTTAAAATTTTTTAATCCAGACATGGAATTTTCCTTTTAATTTTTAATAAAATAATTCAAATTTAACTTATCAACTCAAATTTATTGTGCTGATTGAGATGCCATATAAACCAGTTCCCACATATGGCCATCAATATCCTGAAAACCATGTTGATACATAAATCCGTGATCTTTAGGGTGAATCGGAACACTTCCGCCAGCATTAACAGCATTTTTTACCATTTGCTCTAATTTTTCACGAGTGTCACACGATAAACAAATCAATACTTCTGTATATTTGCTTGTGTCACAAACCTCTTTAGGAGTAAACGTTTTAAAGAATTTTTCTACTAAAAACATTACGAAAATATTGTCATCAACAATCATACAAGTTGCATTTTCATTGGTAAATTCTGGATTGAAACTAAATCCCAGACGTGTAAAAAATGTTACAGATCGATCAAGATCTTTGACCGGTAAATTAACAAAAATCTGAGTAGACATAATGATTTCTTCCACTGTTTACGGCGTCAGAATATTTTTATTTGAGTTATGAAGAAGTGGAAGTTTGCCTGATATAAAAGGCTTAAATCAAGCTTGAACCAAATTCATCAAAATGTATGCTGAAAATGTTGAGCTTGATTAGCAGTAGGAATGCGAAAAGGTTAAGCGCTTGATGACACTAAATGAGTAAGAATAACGTGGGGGTTTACACTTAATCATTAGATTTTGACAATTTTTCATCATTAATTTTATTACTTGAAAATAGCTGTCGTACCACTACATAAAATACTGGCACTAAAAATACTGCCAATACAGTTGCAGTAATCATTCCACTCATTACACCAGTACCGATTGCACGTTGACTTGCTGAACCTGCACCCGTTGCAATAAACAATGGAACAACACCTAATATAAATGCGAGAGACGTCATAATAATCGGGCGAAAACGCAGTTTCGCAGCTTCCAAAGTTGCATCTATCAAAGACTTGCCTTCTGCTTGTAAATCTTTTGCAAATTCAATTATTAAAATCGCATTTTTTGCAGATAATCCAATAATGGTAATTAAACCAACTTTAAAATATACATCGTTTGGCATACTTCGCAACGTAACGCCAAGCACTGCGCCTAATACTCCCAACGGCACAACCAACATTACGGATATTGGAATTGTTGCGCTTTCATAAAGAGCAGCCAGCACCAAAAATACTGCTAGTAAAGACAATCCCATTAGCATTGGCATTTGATCGCCCGATATTTTTTCTTCGCGCGATTGTCCAGTCCATTCAAAACCAAAACCTATTGGTAATTTACTCGCAAGCGTTTCCATCTCTTGCATAGCTTCACCACTGCTTTTTCCAGCTACAGCTTGTCCTGAAATTTTCATTGCAGGATAACCGTTGTATCGCACCAGTTGCACAGGTCCAGTAATCCATTGAGTTGTTGTAATACTGGCTAGCGATACCATTTCTCCAGCGGTATTACGCACATAAAGTTTTTGTAAATCTTCTGGTTGTAATCGCTGAGTTGCTTCAGCTTGCATTATAACGCGCTGCTGTCTTCCTTGATTCGGAAAATCATTTAAATACGATGAACCAAAAGCTGAGGATAACGATGTATTTATATCAGCAAATGAAACACCTAATGCACTGGCTTTATCACGATCAACATTTACTTGCAGTTGCGGAGTATCTTCTAAACCTTCCGGGCGAACACCAGTCAACAATGAACTTTTCGTCGCCATATCCAGTAATTGATTACGCGCATCTAATAATGCCGCATGACCTAATCCTGCGCGATCTTGCAAACGAAATGTAAAACCAGTTGCATTGCCTAATTCACGAATTGGCGGAGGATTTAATGCAGCAACAATGGCGTCTTTTATTCCTGCAAACGCACCCATTGCTCTCGCAGCAATTTCTTCTGCAGTATTTTCAGCGTCTCGTTCATCCCAATCTTTCAACGGTACAAATGCAATTCCCGCATTTTGACCGCTACCTGAAAAGCTATAGCCAGTAATTGCAATAGTATGAGATACACCGGATTGATTTAAATAATGATCTTCAACCTGCTTCACAACATTTAACGTTCGATTAGCGCTGGCACCAGGCGGTAATTGAATATTAGTAACAATATAACCTTGATCTTCATTCGGTAAAAAAGAGCTGGGTAATCGCATAAATATTAAGCCAACGCAAATTAAAATCAAACCATATACCAACATATAGCGTGTCGTTTTACTTAACATGCTAGCTACAATATTTTGATATTTATTGGTTGCTGAAGTGAATTTACGATTGAACCAACCAAAAAATCCTTTTCTTGTATGATCGCCTGGCAAAATTGGTTTTAAAAAAGTTGCACACAAAGCAGGTGTTAACGTTAATGCCATTAATGCGGAAAATGCCATTGACGTTGCCATCGATAATGAAAACTGTCTATAAATTGCGCCAACTGCACCACCAAAAAATGCCATTGGAATAAATACCGCAATTAAAACCAGCGTAATTCCAACAATTGCTCC
>JAZKFP010000036.1:0-10098 GCA_040386355.1 Pseudomonadota bacterium
ACTTCTATCGCCAACGATTATTCTTTCAACGATATATTTGCCAAACAAATTCGTGGCTTAGGTATGGAACATGATGTTCTACTTGCCATAACGACCAGCGGGAAATCACCCAATATTATTCAAGCTATTCAAGCAGCGCACGATCGTTCTATGAAGGTTGTGGTATTAACCGGTAAAGATGGCGGTGACGTTGCGCAACTTCTGATGGATGATGATGTCGAAGTTCGAGTTCCTGGCCATGAAACTGCGCGAATTCAAGAAGTGCATTTAGTAGTTATTCATTGTTTATGCGATTACATCGATACGCATTTATTTGGCGTGAATTAAATTATTTATTGCAAGTTTTTTAGTTAAAATTTTAATTGCAAACTTTTAATTGCTAATTGCAAACACTGGGCAATTTTAAATCCGTTTAAGATTTGTAACGCTGCATAAGTGTTTTTAAAACTCATTCAGGGTATATACCCGTAGCGAATGACCCTTTGTTTTAAAAAAAGAGTAGGTATTTGTCATGATCTTTTTTCCCGCTTGCTGTGCTGTCTGGTCGAACACGTCACAGTGTTCTCGCTGCGTAAAGCTTTGGCTACGCAGCGTCAAGACGCCGTGTAATCGAAAAATTCATGCTTACCGCTAAATTTGTCTGGCCGCTGCCTTGAGTCGCGGCGCGCGAAGCGCCCTAATTTTCATTCGCTACGGGTATATTTCTTAAAAAACCTTGCAGGTATAATGTCATTTCTCGATTCATCACTAAGGATAAAATGAATGAACACAAAAGGACCTATGATTAAATTTTTATTAATTGGAATATTGTCTGTTAGCACTTTGTCGGGATGTATGTTTGCAGGCAGCACTGAACAATCTGCTGACGGCGAAACTATTGAACCAACACGTACTTTCAGTACGTCACTTCAAGACAGCTCCATTCGAAAAAATCTTGTAAGTAAATTAAAAAAAGAATTTACCTCTAAAGCTAATGACATTCATGTCACAGTTTATAATCGAGTTGTCTTATTAACAGGTCGAGTCGATTCACAAGAAAGCTTAGATAAAGCAGTATTAATTGCTTCTAAAACCCCGCACGTTCGACAAATTCAAAGTGAACTTTCACGTGGCGAACCTAGAACGTTTTTAGAATCAATGGGTGATGGCTGGCTAAGTACAAGTGTTAGCTTTCGAATGTCGTTTACTCGAAACTTTCCTTCGAATCGCGTAGAAGATGCTGTTTACGAAGGTACTCTTTATCTTTTAGGTGAAGTAACAACCGCTGAAGAAGAGCAAAGCATTAAAATCGCTAGCAAAACTCTTGGTGCCAATAAAGTTATTTCTCTGATGGAAATTCTACAACCAACTAATTAAATTTTATCTTTTAGATATATACCCGTAGCGAATGAAAATTAGGTAAAACGAAGTAGTGAAGCCTGAAAATTTTTTATTGAGCACAAGGCGCATTGACGCTGCGTAGCTAAAGCTTACGCAAGGAAATGCAACGCATGTGAGCGATTAAAAAGATCATGATGATTACCTAATCTTTATTCACTATGGGCGCATTATTGCGGGCGAATAATTATTCGCCCGCATCAAATATCAAGAACGGATTTTATGTAGAGATTTTAAAGTAGGGTTTTATTGACCTGAATTTTTTATGAAATCTACAATTTTCTTAAAATATTGTAGGGGCAAATAATTATTCGCCGGCATCAAAACTGTCCTATATGCCTGAAAAATAAAATGCATTTAGCAGACATTACTATTTTAAGTTAATGGACAACTTACCCTAATTTATTTAACGATTTTTAAAGACGGTTTTTGACCGTCTTTTTTATTACCTGCAGAAGGTGGCGGATGCAAATCTCCATCCCGTTCGAAGAAAACTCCCTTTCCATTCTCACGTGCATATACAGCGAGCAATGCAATCATTGGCAAAGTGACGCGCATGGGTACGCCACCAAACCTTGCTAAAAAGGTGACACCATTTTGATCAACAGAAAGTTCACGAACGGCAGTAGAAGAGATATTTAAAACGATTCTGCCTTCATTGACGTATTGTCTTGGGACTTCAACTTCTTCTAAGGTTGCGTCAACCAAAATATAAGGAGTTAAGCGATTATCTTCGATCCAGTCGTACGCTGCTCGTGCAAAATAAGGCCTGCTGGATAAAGATGTCTCCGCGTTCAAACGAATTCCTTTTTTTAATATACGGCTTTACATAAAGAAAGTTGGAGCAATTTCTTTTTCTGCAGACGTCAAACTCGCTTGAAAAGATTCGCGCTCAAATATACGTCGTGCATACTTAAACAATCCTTTAGCTTGGCGTTCTTTTAAGGTTATTCCTAAGTATTCCAATCTCCATAAAATTGGACCTACGCAGCAATCTACCAAAGTAAAATCATCACTTAAAAAATAGTCTCTTTCGTCAAATATAGGTGACACCCCAATTAAGCTTTCTTTCAGCTCTTTTGCAAGCGGTGCAGAAACTTCATCGTTAGGCTTTATTTGATCAAATAATTTTACCCAATCTCTTTCAACACGCTGAATCAGCAATCGGCTTTGCGCACGTGCAACTGGGTATACAGGTAATAATGGTGGATGTGGGAAGCGCTCATCAAGATATTCCATCATCACTAAAGGATGATAAAGTGATAATTCGCGATCAACTAATGTAGGAACTTCATTGTAAGGATTAGCGTCAGCAAGCTCTTTCGGAGGTCGAGCAAAATCAACATTAATGATATCAACAGCTACATTTTTTTCTGCTAAAACAATTCGAACACGATGACAATAATGATCTTTTGAATCTGAAAACAAGGTCATCGAGGATCGTTTTGCGAAAGCCGAAGACTCATCAGAAGTTAACATAAGGTAAAACCTTAACGTATTTAAAAACTCCAACATCGAAATGTTTAATTAATTACAAACATTTCTATCGTATGTGGAGACAATCTTATATGAATTTTATCCAAAAGCTTTAAATCATTTAATAAAAAATAAAATATTTAGAGCTTTTGGTGAAGTGGTATATTTTCAATAAATAAACTTTTTACTTAACGTCTTTCCAATATTCACGATTTAAAAACCACACAGGTACGAATAAAATCGCTAAGAATATCAACACAAACGTTCCAATACGTTCTCGGCTTAATTTGGTTGGGTCTGAAGAATAAGTCAAAAAGTTTGTTAAGTCACCAACTGCTTGCTTGAATTCTTCTGGCTCTAATTTCTCTTGCATATCTTGCAGCACATGTGGCATACCAACATTTGGAAACACATGATTATTTACGCCAAATGGACGTGAAGCATCCGGATAAAACGCTAATAAATAGGAATAAATCCAATCAGGTGATCTCAACTTAGATTCCAAAGTAAGATCAGGCGGTACGATTCCAAACCATTTTGCAGCAACTTCCGAATCCATAGAAGAAATCATTTTTGAGCCAATATCTTGACCATTAAAGATCATTTGTTCTTTAACAACTTCCGGGGGAATTCCTAAGTCCGTTACTAATCTTTCATACCGAATATATTCAAGCGAGTGGCAGCCCATACATTGGTTGATAAATAGGTTTGCTCCACGCTGCAGAGAAACTTTATCTTGTAAATTTACAGGTGCTTTTAATAATTCAACCGACTCTGCAGATGCGAAAGTTAATGTAGGCAACAAACTCAACATAACGACGATCATAAATTTGAAACTATTTACCAAACGCAGAATGGTTTTCCAGTAGGCGCTTGCGAAATAAGCCCGCGCAGCATACTCAAAAGTATGTGAGCAGGCGAATGAGCTAGCAACAACCTGGAAAGCTATTCTGAGGCGGGTATAGGTTTTTGAAATATCCATTAATGATTCATCCTCACTCGCTCAGGCACCGGCTTGGTCGATTCGAATCGAGTCCAAAAAGGCATACCAATGAAATAGCTGAAGTAAAGAACCGAACAGATCTGACTTAATAATCGGTACGTAATTGGCAAACCAAGAAATAAATCATCTGGATTTTTTACGCCACATATACCGAGAATGATGAAACTCACTACAAATGCTGCCAGCATAATTTTGCTAATAAACCCTTTATAGCGCATGGAACGAACCGGAGAACGATCAAGCCAAGGTAAGATAAACAAAAACGCAATGGCTGCACCCATCGCAATAATACCTAAACCTTTACTAGGTACCGCCCGTAAAATAGCGTAGAAAGGCGTGAAATACCAAACTGGCGCGATGTGATTTGGCGTTTTAAGAGAATTAGCAGGTTCATAGTTTGGCTTTTCTAAAAAGTAACCACCGCCATCTGGGAAGAAAAACACGACTGTTAAGAAAACAAATAAAAATACAACTAAGGCTTGAATATCATGCACGGTGTAATACGGATGAAAAGGAATTCCATCTAAGGGCTTTCCATTCGCATCTTTATTTTTTTTAATTTCAATTCCATCTGGATTATTTGAACCAACTTCATGCAACGCTAAAATATGCAGTACAACCAGACCTAAAATGACAATAGGTAAAGCAACTACATGCAATGCAAAAAATCGATTGAGAGTAATACCCGAGATTAAATAATCACCGCGAACCCATTGAACAAGATCTTCACCAACTACAGGGATTGCACCTGCAAGCGATAAAATAACTTGTGCACCCCAGTACGACATTTGTCCCCAAGGGAGCAAATATCCAAAAAATGCTTCGGCCATTAATGCCAAATAAATCAGCATCCCAAACAACCAAATTAATTCCCGAGGTTTTTGATACGAGCCATAGAGTAAGGCTCTAAACATATGTAAATAAATAACGACAAAAAATGCTGAAGCACCAGTGGAATGCAAGTAACGTAAGATATCGCCATACGCAACATCGAACATAATGTAATTGACTGAATCAAATGCGCCCTCACCAGAAGGTTCGTACGACATGGTCAACCAAATACCGGTTACCAATTGATTGATTAGCACCACCAATGCAAGTGAACCGAATATGTACCAAATATTAAAATTCTTTGGTGCGTAATATTCACTTAAATGTTTTTTATAGGCGATAGTAACGGGAAGTCGATCATCAATCCAGGACATTAGATTTCGAAGTGCGCTCATGCTTTAGCCTCCTCTCCATCTTCGCCAATTACTATGACGGAATCAGTTTTGAAAAAATACGGCGGTACCACTAAGTTAGTGGGCGCAGGTACACCATTAAATACACGGCCTGCCAAATCAAATTTAGAACCATGGCATGGGCAGAAAAAACCACCATTCCAATCTTTACCTAAATCTGCAGCTTCCAATTCAGGACGGAAAGTTGGAGAACACCCTAAATGTGTACAAAGACCAACTAAGACTAGAAATTCAGCGTTCCGTGATCGATACGCATTTTTTGCATAGTCAGGCTGCTGGTTTTCATTAGATTCTGGATCGCGAAGAATACTTGTGTTTTTGCTAAGAGTTTCGATAACTTCTTTAGGACGACGCACAACCCAGACAGGTTTACCACGCCATTCAACTGTCAGTTTTTGACCAGGCTCAAGTTTGCTGATATCGAGTTCGACTGCAGCCCCTGCCGCTTTTGCTTTTGCACTTGGCTGCCAAGAACCTACGAAAGGTACGGCTGCGCCCACTGCACCTACCGCACCAACTGCTGCAGTAATTCCAACTAACGTCTTACGACGACTAAGATTGACGTCGTCCGCCATGCTTGCCTCCAGATCGGTGCCTGAGTGCTCATGAAGTTGTAGAGTGCTGCATAAAAATAAACAGCACTGAATATAAAGGCATTAAAACGATAAAAGAGAAATATTAACGTTTTGAATACTGTGGACGTTTACGCGCTTTACGTAAGCCGACTTTTTTACGTTCAACTTCGCGTGCATCACGTGTCACAAAACCTGCTTTGCGTAAAGCGGGTTTCAACGTTTCATCGTACTGAATTAAAGCACGGGTTAAACCATGTCGAACCGCGCCAGCTTGACCGCTTGGACCACCGCCAGCGACAGTGACATAAATATCAAATTTGCTGCTGTCCATCTCAATCAATTCGATAGGTTGACGAACAACCATTCGAGCGGTTTCACGACCAAAATACTCTTCCAATGAACGACCGTTCACTGTTAAAGATCCAGAACCTTTTTTGAGGAAAACACGAGCGGTCGAAGTTTTTCGACGCCCAGTTCCGTAGTAGGCTTCAACCATATTCCTGCTCCCACTTAACATTCTGCTAATTCTGGTTTTAAAAAGACAAATTATAATTTTTTAAAAGCGCACAGGATTTTAAACTACAGTGTTAAAATTTCTGGCTCTTGCGCTTCATGCGGATGAGTTTCACCAGCATAAATTTTTAATTTTTTAAGCATTTGGCGACCTAATGCATTTTTAGGAAGCATACCTTTTACTGCAATTTGAATAACATCTTCTGGGCGACGATTTAACATTTCTTTTAACGTTAAAGTTTTAATTCCGCCTGGATAACCACTATGTCGATGATACAACTTGTCAGTTAATTTTCGACCAGTAAATTGTGCCTGCTTAGCGTTGATGACGACTATGTAGTCCCCAGTATCAACGTGCGGAG
Source organism: Pseudomonadota bacterium (assembly GCA_040386355.1). Lineage (GTDB taxonomy): Bacteria > Pseudomonadota > Gammaproteobacteria > Pseudomonadales > UBA6940 > JAZKFP01. Next base: position 6,551 of record JAZKFP010000036.1, read on the forward strand.
TGTATTCTGGCTTATGTTTACCGCGAAGACGCGAAGCGATCTCTGTGCAAAGTCGACCTAGAGTTTTTTGACTTGCGTCTACAACTAACCAGCGTCTTTTTACTTCATGTGCTTTCGCACTAAACGTTTTCATGCTTGCCTCTACTATTTCCAATAGCAACTTAATTTCTTAAATAAGTTCTATATTTTTTTACGCTTTGAACACAATGTGCACCGCTGGGTCATTAGCACCGGCAGAAAAATACGATTCTGGGATCTATTGACGTCACATGAACCTATTCAAGAACCCTAACCTAGCCATTGAATAAGGAGACCGCGGAGTATATACCAATCGCAGAATGGTTTTCTATGGTGCAATGGTCCTACAAAAGACATTGCACATTAGCAATAAGCTCGCGGAGCCTACTCTCTTTGTTAATAAGAGCGGTAGGTGAGCAGGCAAAGAGCAATGACATAAAATGTTTTGTGACAAACATTTTGTAAGAAAATCATTTGAGGCAGGTATATCACTTGCCAAGGCGGCGAATGGTACCGACACTTGAGTCTTGTCGCAAGACCACTGCGGCTTAGTAGATCAAGATATCTGCAAAAATCTACCTTTTTTTCTAAAGTCTCAAAATTTTAATAAATTTTTAATGGCTATTATTAACTACCAGGCCGATGACAACTTTGCCAATAATGCTCTGATTGCATTTCAATCAAACGACTTTTGGTTCGTTGAAATGATTTTGCGGATGCTCCTGTAACACCCCAATCATCCAGTTTCGTAGTGGAGCTAACGACCAACTTAACACCGTGATCATAAATTGCATCAATCAAATGAATAAATCGCGTAATAATTTCTGGACGCTGTTGCGAAAGTTCAGGAATGTTAGATAACAATATCGTGCTGAAGCGGGAACAAATATCTAAATAATCGTTCGTTGAACGTGCAGTTCCACATAGTGCTTGAAAGTCAAACCACACAACATCACGCGCAACTTTTATACACTGGATCAAACGATGATTCACAAAAATGGTAGTTGCATCGGGCGTAGTGTTTTCATGGCCAGGTTTCGTTATAGACCAGCCCGAATGCGCACCTTCAATAGGCGCCAAATGATAAAAGAATTGAGTTAATTCAGTATGACGCTCTATTTCGTTGCCCATAATAAAACTTGGGTGAAATTCTAAGTTACGTAATCGGTAATCTCGTTCAGAATTCAACTCAATTACTTGAGTGGTTTTTTGAATTAATTGAATTGCAGGTAAAAATTTTTGTCGTTGTAAACCATTTTCATATAGCATATTAGGTGGCGTGTTTGAGGTAGTAATTAAAACAACACCTAATTGATTCATCGCTTCCAGCAATCCAGCCAGGATCATTGCATCGCCAATATCATTGACGATAAATTCATCTAAACATAAGACCCAACCACGGTTACGAATCCATAAGGCAACTCGTCTTAATGGATCAGGCTCACCTTGAAGTAATTGCAGTTGCTCATGCACAGTGCGCATAAATTGATGGAAATGTATTCGTTGCTTTGAAGCAATAGGTAAATATTGATAAAACGCATCCATCAACAAGGTCTTACCTCGCCCAACCCCACCCCATAAGTAAATGCCATAGCGTGGCTCTTTTACTTTACGGGGTTTCAAACGTAAACGTATACGTCCTAACAAAGTAGCCTTTGCCAATAGAATACGATCGTAGCGTAATTGCCATCGCATAATTTGTAGTGTCAGTTTATCTAAATGGCCCACCACCTGACGCTGTACATCATCCAATATTAAATGCGGCGTTAAGGCATCGAACCTTTGCTCCAAAGTAGTAGTCATCAACAACAAAGGCGTTGTAATTAATTCGGTGTGCGGAGAAGACATATTTACTGAATCACTTCCAGTACGAAACATAGACGCATACAATCGAAACAATTGACTTGAATTTTAAGCAATGAGCTCAGTGGCAAAAAATTTAGTGGCAAAGCAACTTTAATCATGGACTTTTTTATGGAATTTACTTCTGCTCATTTATTTATTTCTTTTCTAATTGGTTTAGCGAGTGGTTTTGGAATTCACTGGATCATCAGTTCGAGTAGACAACGGGCAAGCAATCTAGCAAAAGCTTTGGATGAAACGCAAGCTGAGTTCTCAAACTATCAAGATAATGTTAATTCACATTTCAAACGAGTTTCTTCTTTGGTCCAATCCATTGCGCGTCAACAAGCAGAACTGGAGCAAGAAATTCAAGAAGGAGCCGCTTCTCTTTCCTCACGTAAAAAAGCGCTTTCTGCGGCAATGCATTTAACTCCACCAACTCCTGAACCAAAAAGAATTGAATCATTTCTACAGCATCAAACCATTCCATCGCTTGAAAAAACTACTGCCCCTATAGCGAACTCGGAATCTTTATCAAGAGAACCATTAACAAATAATTTAAAATAAAAAACCTTTAGTCTTATTAAATTCATTAAATTAATAAACTTAATGAATTTTTACTTTTCACGGTACCTTCTCCAGCTATTCTAAAAATTGTACCGGCCAGGTACACTTTAATCGGCTCACGGATTGAGCATTTTAAAATCATGGATGAGATATTATTAATTTATGTCCAGTTATTTAAATCGAAAAAATTTTTCTCTTTCCTCTAATTTGAGTAATTTGAGCTCAAGAGATCAAATGCGTCATCATATGCAAGTTTTTCATGTATTAAATCATCAACAATTAGGCACTATCACATCGATAGATGATCATTGCCTAATAATTAGCGGCAAAGTGGCAATTGCTGCGCCTGATGTTTTTGAACTTTTTATTGATCGTCCTATGCTGTCTGGCTATCAATCACAGCGTATTCGATTTCATGCATTAAGTTTTACCTGTGAAGCCGACACGGAACTTAAAATATTTAATACGCATTTTAGCATTATTAGTAATCGCGATCAGTTAGATGCATTACGCTATTTTATTTATGGTGCTTTTACTTTTAGTCATAAATCAATTCCTGATGATACTTCTCCGTTTTCCAACGGTAGCTTGTAATATACCCGTAGCGTTTGACAGTTGTTTTTAAAAAAGGGTGGGTGTTCATCATGATCTTTTTCCCCGCTTGCTTTGTTGTCTGCTCGAACACGTCACAGTGTTCTCGCTGCGTAAAGCTTTGGCTACGCAGCGTCAAGACGCCGTGCAATCGAAAAAAATCTTCATGCTTCACCATTTTATTTGTCCGGCCGCTGCCTTTAGTCGCGGCGCTCAAAGCGCCATAATTTTCCTACGCTATGGATATAATTAAATTTTATTCGTAAAAAAAGGCGGAATAATATCCGCCTTTTTTATTTTTAATTATTTAGAAAACATTAAGTGAAACTTTTATAATATTTTTCTAATACCGCTACGACTTCAGGCCGACTAAATTTATCCGACACTTTTTGGCTATTGGACAACATTTCTCGAAGTTTTGTACCAGAAATAATTACACGATCTGCAGGAGTATGCGGACAGGTTTTTGTTGAAGCCATGCCATCACATTTATTGCACCAGAAAGTCCAATCAATTTTCAAAGGTTGAAT
>JAZKFP010000037.1:0-5053 GCA_040386355.1 Pseudomonadota bacterium
GGTTTAATTGATTTTGATACTGCTGATTCTTCGGTCATGCGGTTTTTCCACCTTGAGTTAGGCTTACAAAAAGTTCTTCCAATCGATTGGTTTTATTTTTAAAACTGGTGATTTGAATCCCACAGGCTGTCAGCACGGAAAATACATCATTTAACGAAGATGCCTTGCGAACGGATAACGCTAGTGTATTTTCATCCATCTGCAGCAACTGACCATGAGGCACTTCTGGCAGCACTTCAAAATGATGCGATTTCGCGAGATCTAATAGATATTCTTCATGATCTAAACGCGCTAATAAAGATTTCATGCTCGAATTTGCAACCAACTCACCTCGATCGATAATCGCAATATTTCGACACAGAGTTTCGGCTTCTTCCAAATAATGCGTCGTTAAAATAATGGTTGTGCCTTGTGAATTGAGCTCTTGCATCACTTTCCACATCGAACGTCGCAGCTCAATATCAACCCCAGCGGTAGGCTCATCCAAAATGAGCAATCGCGGTTTGTGCATTAAGGCTCGACCAATCATCAGTCGGCGCTTCATACCACCCGATAAACTGCGTGATGGTGTATTACGCTTTTCCCACAACCCGAGTAATTCCAATAATTCTTGCGCTCGACTTTCAGCGGCGCGTCGCGGAATACCATAAAACCCCGCTTGAAAAATTAATACGTCTTTCACTTTTTCAAATTGATTAAAATTAAACTCTTGCGGAACCACACCCAGATGTTGCTTGGCTAACGGAAAATTTTGATCAATATCGACTCCAAAAACTTCGACTCGACCTGAAGTTTTATTGACCAAGGAACTTAAAATACCAATCAAGGTCGATTTACCGGCGCCGTTCGGCCCCAACAACGCGAAAAAATCACCAGGCTGAACAGTTAGAGTGATGCTTTTTAAAGCTTTCACTTTACCACCATAAATTTTACTAACAGCGTCAATATGCAAGGCGGGTTTTTTTTCCATAATCCTGCTCTCTTGTTAGTGCCTGAATAGTTAATACTTAATTTATTGGCTCAACGAAAATCTCAAAGCCGGAAGTGTACAGTAGTTGTAATTAGGCTCACAGACAAAATCAATTTCAAGAAGCGATATTAAATAGACGTGTTATGCTTGCTTCTTGTCTTACACGCAAAGTACGTTGATGCTTCAACGACAGATCACTAAGGCGAATTATGCATTTTCGATTCACTGAAATTTTTGCTTACATCAACCATGCCGTAACTCGCCGCTTGCGAAGCGAAGATTATATCCAGGTCGGCAAAACGCATTACGACACGATTTATCAAGATAGAATTATGTCAGTGCGCGCTTACCCGCCACTTGAAGAAAAATGCATTGTCGTAGATTCACATTCAATTCCGGTATCCAACGAGTCTTATGCGATTCCTGTTGTGCTTGTTCCACCACTCGGTGTGTATTCATGGGTATTTGATTTATTAGTTGAACGCAGCTTTGTCCGCTTTCTGTTGGCGCATGGTTTTAAAGTTTATGTGATCGATTGGGGCAGTCCTCGTCCGCAAGATTCAAACTTACGACTTACCGATTACGTCAATAATTGGATGCCAAAGGCTATTACCAGCATTCAGCATCATTCAAATTCTAAAGATGTTTCTCTGGTAGGTTATTGCTTAGGTGGATTAATTGCGTTGATGTATACCGCGATTGCCAGTCAACCCACCGCTACTAACAATAAAATAGAATCTTCCTATGAAAATATTTCACCGGTTGTAAATTTAGTAACCTTAGCAAGTCCTATTAATTTTCATGGCAAAGACTGGGTCGGTAGATTTTCTGTATTTGCTAAAGGTCCAATGAAAAGTTTGCGGCGATTAATTCCCAATCGAAGTTTAAAATTTTTTGGTGCTGAAAAACTTCGCAATCGATTGTTTCACGTGCGAGGTAAAACATTATCTATGGCGTTTCGTGCAACCGATCCAATTGGTAGCATTAAAAGCTATCTTAAGTTACTTCAACATATGGCAGACAAAGAATATGTTATCGGCTATATGAATTTGTCGGAATGGTTTACGCATATGTCGGATTTTCCCGGCGGTACGATTCATGATCTTCTACAGTATTTTGGAGTTGACAATCGTTTAATGCAGGGTGAATTTAAAGTCGGAAAAGCCAAAGCTCAATTAAGTGATATTCAAAGTCGTTTACTTGTTATTGCGGGAGACACCGATACTATCGTGAGTGTCGATGCCGCAAAGCATCTGCTAAATTTAGTAGGATCAACGGATACCACATTTTTGGAAGAGCCCGGCGGTCACGCAGGTGTGTTAGGTGGGAAACTTGCTTCAACGCACACCTGGACAGATTGCGTCGACTGGTTAAAAACGCGCTCTTCATAATTAATAGTTTGTAATCCAATTTAATAATTTTAATTTTCCAAACGCAATTTAAAAAAGCATTTTGCGGAAGGAATGCCATTAATAAACTCTAGGATTCACATATGTCTCTATTTTCTTCGTTTTTGACACAATCCATGAGTGCTTTAATGGTGTCTGTCATTCTTTCGGGCTGCCAGGCTATGACACCGAACGACAGCGGCGATTCAAAAGTTCAGGCTGCAACTCTTAATGAAAAATCAAATACTCAAAAATCAGAAAATTTTCAATCTTTAAAAAATGAGCGACCTTCAGAAACTCCACAATTACCAAAAAAAGCAGATAATAAATCTTTAATAAAAAATTCTGATATCCAGCCAGATACTTTGTTTGATTTAATGTTGGGAGAAGTTGCAGGTCATGGCGATCGTTTGGATATCGCATTGGGCAACTATATGAAACAGGCCCATCAAACGCGCGATCCAAGTATTATTAAACGCTACGCTCAAATTGCAACCTACATGCAAGCGCATCAAGCAACTTTTGATGCAGCAAAACTTTGGTTAGATGTTGAACCTAATAGCATCGAAGCGAAAGAAATATTAATGGTACATAGTTTTCAAAATCGTGATTTTGATAAGTTTGGTGAATATTTAAAAACAGTTTTAAAACATCGTCCTGACAGCTTAGATTATGGTGCACTTGTTATTCAAGGACGAGCATTGCCAACCGAAGATCGTCAAAAATTAATTAAAGTGATTGATCCATTATTGAAAGAATTTAAAAAAAATAATCGTTTGTATTTTGCACAATCTACCTTTTATGAAAAAGAAAAACAATTGGATTACGCATTAAAGCTCAATGATCATGCACTTTCGCTTGATAAAAATTATATTCCTTCAATTGTATTAAAAGCTGAAATTTACGGCCAACAAAAAAACCCTAAAAAAGCTGCTAAGGTATTAAAAAAGGCAATTAAAAAACATCCTGACCATCAAAAATTAAATTTACTCTATGCACGCTACCTCGTTGAGCAGGGTGATTTCTCTGGCGCACAAGAACATCTAGAAGCCTTCGTTAAATATCATCCTGAAGATGCTGATTTATTAATGACAGTAGGAATTTTTGCCTTTGAAAATAATATGTTTGATCGAGCACGTATTTATTTTAATCGAGTTATTGAAAGTGGTGAACAAGTAGACCAAGCCTATTTATATTTAGGTCATATGGCGCAGCGCGAGAAAAAAAATAAAGAAGCAATTCATTATTATTCAAAAATCACTGGCGATCCCATTAAAGTTGCAGCCGACGCAGAAATCGCTAACTTATATGTTGAATCTGGAAATATCGCGCTTGCACGTCAAACGCTCCAAAAAGCGGCTGAAAAAAATCCAAACCGACAAGCGGAATATGTATTGGCAGAAAGCGATATTTTAATTTCAAGTGAACAATATCAAGAAGCAGTGAATGTTTTAACCGCTGCAATTAATAAAAAACCTGGTCAACCGATGTTGCTGTACGCACGTGCAATGGTAACGGAAGAATTAGATCAATTAGAATTAATGGAAAAAGATTTAAAAGAAATTTTAAAACAAACACCTGATAATGCTGCCGCATTAAATGCATTGGGTTATGCATGGGTAGATCGAAATATTAAATTACCAGAAGCCATTGCGTTTATTGAAAAAGCACATCAACTTGAACCTAAAGATCCAGCGATTATGGATAGTTTAGGTTGGGCTTATTACCGTGCTGGTAAACTCAACTACGCTAGTAGACTTCTTGAACAGTCACTTGCTATTGCGCAAGACGACGAAATCGCGGCGCATTTAGGAGAAGTCTACTGGGCTATGAAAAAAAATCAAAAAGCACGAGACACATGGAAAAATGCTGCTAAAGATGGCATTCAACGTCAGGCACTACGAGAAACCTTAAAGCGTCTTGCTCCTGATTTAATTCCAGCAGACGACAAAAAAATTAGTAAGAAAATTACACAATAAAAACTAGGTCAATTATGCGTCAAATTAAATTTGTTATTTTTTTAATGATGTTTACCTGGCTTTCAGGTTGCGCAACAGCTCCCAAATCACCAACGCAACCTGAACCAAGCTTAAAACGATTAGGTGATTATTTTACGATATCTGGCAAATTAGGTGTTCGCACATCGAAAGAAGCACATAGCGCGCATTTTTTATGGGAACAACATGCAGAAAATTATCAAATTACTATTAGTGCACCGATCGGTTCTGGCCGAATTATGATTCAAGGAAATGATCAACGAATCGATGTACAAAATCATGAAGATCGTTGGCAATCGGAATCACCCGAAGAATTATTAACTGAACTTTTTGGTTTGCAAATTCCTATTTCACAATTAAAAAATTGGATTCGTGGAATTCCTTCAGTACCACACGCCGATGCAACATTAAACATTGAAAATGATAGTGGTTGGAATGTGCAACTTTTTGACCACAGTATTAGAAATTATTATGTGGCACCCAAGAAATTATTTTTGGAAAAGGACGACATTAAATTGACGTTAATTATTAAAGAGTTTGAAAATTTAGAAGTGGAAAATCCAAAAGCAGATAGAAACTAAATTTTTTGAAGAATGTGCCATTCTATACCAAACGCACAATGGTTTTCCCGTAGGCGCACGCGAAATAAGCCCGCGGAGCCTATAAATATATAGGTGAGCAGGCGAGTGAGCGTGCAA
>JAZKFP010000038.1:0-22203 GCA_040386355.1 Pseudomonadota bacterium
ATGTCCATCGAGAATACTTCTTGTGCGATTTCAACCATGAATCACCCTTCCCAAACCCAATTATTGCGCGACGAAAAAGAACGCCGATGGTACCACAGTTGGGTTGGTTTGCGGGGAGTCTGGAAGGTTAAAAATTACAGTCCGTGTTCAGGTAGAGGTAACACAAATCTTTTACATTGCATTTGAGAAGTAATTATTAAATTGGAATGGAAAAACAAAATTAAGACTGCGAACTCTTAGGGGGTTACAAAATTTTCTTCCGTGTTTTGGGAAAAGTCTGGACAAACAATTCCTGGCATAGCATATTGATTCCATTCATTTTCAAGGCTTTTACATCGATAAAGTTGTGCGATTTCCTTAATTAAAATTAAAAGAATTATTAGTGAGAAATATCATGGTGGCTGCTGCCGGTTTTCAAATCCCATATGCCCCTTTAGCACAAACGGTTCTACCCAACATAGAGCCTAATCAATCTTCTTTTATTTTAAAGTTTATAAAGGCAGGCCTTAAAATATCTGTAGCTTTAGGATAGAAGGAGCTATGTCTATGGCAAATCTTCAAGACGAAAATATTAAAGAAACTAGCTTACAACTTAGCGAATTAATTCATCCTTATAGGTGCGTGATCTCGCATGAATCAACTCATGAAATTACTAAACCCGTAGCGAATGAAAATTAGGTCAAGTGAAACGGTTTAGCATGAATATTTTTTTTTGATCGCACGACGCCTTGACGCTGCGTAGCCAAAGCTTTACGCGAGGAAAGGCAACACAGTGAGCGGGAAAAAAGATCATGATGAACACCTACTCTTTTTTTAAAACAAAAGGTCATTCGCTACGGGTATAAACCAGTTCATATTGTGAATTATCGAATCATTTATGAATTTGATAATTTAAAGGAATAGCTGAAAAACAATCCGATTGATCGTCAAACCATACTTACCCTAAAAGATTTAAGAAGAATTAATATAATAATATTGATTTAAATGCAGCAATATTAAAAAAGAATTTTACACATACAGATTATTACTCCGAGGCACGTATGATAGGCGCAATTGCACAAGCAGGTCAGGCACATCCCATTTTACCTATGGATTTAGAAGCCGGCAATCTAGCACAAATACAAAATGTTGCAGCACCACAGCCACGCTTACCATTCTTACAAAATCTGCCTGATTTAATCCGTAATCCTTCACCTTTAAACTTAGCCAAAATAAAGTCAGCGATTTTCCCGATATTTTGTTTTGCAGCTTGGTACTTCCAAATACAATGTAGAGGCCCTAAGCTTAAAGAGGATTTTGGTCCATTTTATCTTACACATTTGGGTATTAGCCCTATTGTAGGTTTGGCAGTAAGTTTCTGGACAAGGAAACAATTTATTCCTCTCATTCCCAATTTAGAACTTGCAGAATCACTAGTAAGAAATATTGCTTTTTCTTTATCATTCAGCCATATAGAACTCTGCGCTTTCCTGCTCAATAATCACGAGTCGTTCGTAAAGGTGGATTTGGAGCACAGTAAAATTCAAAGCCTCGTAAAAATTTTACAGCTATTTTCATTGTTTCTAGTGTGTTCAACTACTTTCTTTGCCTTTAAACCAACTGTAATTCAACAGCCATCTTCTCAACTATCAACCACCAATGAATTTTTGAATTTAAATTATAATGATATTTCGAAAATTGCTTCTAAAGAAGAAATTGCCTTGCTTAATCTTTTAGACATATGCGCAATAACACATTTTCCTAACCAAGAAATTTCTCAACCTGTTCACATTGAGAAGAGTCCAAATATTTATGAATTTAATGGTCTTAAAGGTTGGCTTGCAGGCAATCCCAAGAACCCAATGACTGACGAAATTGTGAGAGCAAACGATCTTGTTAAGATACCGCGAGATGATTTGCTGCATCTTATAGAATCAGCAAAAAATAAATAACAATTTCAAATGAATTAAACATAATTAAAATTGCTTAAGCAAAATCATTAAGACGCGTAAAAAAAATACTTTTTCTGCGACAGGAGGCAGTAGCCGCCTTATTGGTGATTGCCCTGCATTTAAATAATCAATGCATTGCTGTTTTTTGGTCGCGCCGGTTATATAAATTCCTAAATGTTTTGTGTTACGCAAAATTTCCGGTCGCCAAGAAACAGGTTGTTCAGGAAAATCCGGCGCTTTTTGAAGCTACACCAATCTTTTGCATTACATTTGAGAAGTAGTTATTAAATTGAAATGGAAAAACAAAATTAAGACTGCAAATTCTTAGGGAGTTACAAAATTTTCTTTCGTGTTTTGGGAAAATTCTGGACAAAAAACTCCATAAATAGCATATTGACCTCATCATTTTTTAAAGCCTGTATTTTGTTAAAGTCTCAAGATTTCTGTAGCTGAAATTGAAATAATTACGATGAGAAATTATTATGGCAGTAGTAACTGGCTTTCGAGCTCCCCGCCCACATCAAGCACAAACTCGTTTAGCTAATACATATTCTATCCAGTCTTTATTTTTTTTAAACCGTGTAAATCCAGAGACTGGAATCCAACCATTAGCTCAGCATGCGCTGCATAACTTCAAGATGCGAATACGCTCTGATGCAGATGGTACAAAAGTTCAACGTATTGGCTTAAATATTGGATCTGTTATTACTGAATTATTTATCTCTGGCTATGTCCCTGGGTTTTTTCATAGCCCAGAAGTTAAAAAACTAGCCTTTAATATCAGCCCCGGTTTGGCAGCCATGACATTGAGCTTAGGTATGGTTTTAATTGCCAAATCCAAAAGCTTCCAGGGATTAATAGTTGGGACCGTTTATACGAGCCTGCTTTCTTTAATAGGATATTGTTACAGTGAAATAGTAAATAAATCGCATGACACAGGCAAAATATCAGCTTTATTCATAGCCCAAATAGTGGGCACAATTTTATTCGGTTTATCATCAAAAGCTGTTTTTAACTTGCGTAAAGTCAATCAAATGCTAGATGCGAGCCTGACTTTTGCAAATCTTCAGTATGAAAATATTTCAGAAACCACTACTGAGATTACCGAATTAAATCACCCTGATAATTGCTCAATCTCGTTACAGCCAACTTACGAAATTATCCAACCAGTACATATTTCTAATCGTAAAGAAATTTATGAATTTGAAGGTTTAAAAGGTTGGTTTATTCAAAATCCTGTTGATCCGATTGAACGTCAAACAATACTTAGCACAAGCAATTTAAGAAGAATTAATCCTAATTTATTAATTGCCCCTTCCGGCGATGAAAATATTTAATTTATTTTTAGATTTAAATCATAATTATTTATCATTTTTTGTTATGAAATTATTTTAAATAATTATATTCGCTTTAATATTATTGGATATTTTCTATGCAACCTTCTCAACCTACGACCCAACCAACTATTGATTATATTTCCTCCAACACTTTTTTACAGAATAGCTTATCAGTTGCAAACCTAAATTCATCATTGAGTAATATTCAAGAAACCCAACAACCGTCTTCTCCAATCAGCCGCCCTTCAACGCCACCAATTAATTATCCATCTAGTACTGCAATCGATGCATTTTCTACACCTCCACCTCAAAGCGTTATAGTTCCAAGCAATCTATATTCTGTTTTTAAAAATAAATTAGGAGAAGAAAAAGCAAATACTATTTCTAATTTTCTGGAAGCCCAAAAAGAATTAGTTATTATTGGCGGCAGCATGGCTATGCTTATTCATGCCTCACGAATGAACGAATCACTTGCTGATAAATGTAGAGTTCCAAACGATTTAGATTTGATTTTTACAGAAAGCCCTAAACAAGCAAGTATGAGTATAAAATACAACGCAGAAGGCTTAGGTCAAGGTCAATACCACGTGACTTCTTTTTCGATAGGCAAAGACAACTCAGCATTTAACATAGATTTAATAGACGATAATAAAATTAAAGAACTTACTAGAGGAAATAATAATTATAAAGAAATTGAATATAATAAACTTGCACAGAAAATATATGTTTTAAGTTTGGATTATCTTCTACATGAAAAACAATGTGCTTTACATTCAACTGAAAAGTTTAAGTATGTTCATGAAAAATTATCAATTTCAAACATAAAACAAGATATTATTTTTATGAAAGAACTCATTGCTTTATCATCAACCAAATCATCTCCAGGGTTTAATTAAGCATTTAATTAAATTTATAAAAACGCAACGAGACCACAGCAGAAAAATAAATTTTTTATAACCAATGCTCAGCACATATTTCATTTATTCTCAAGGCAATATTATTTTTTGTAGAACTTAAGGCGCATAAAAAATATATACTTTTTCAGCGATAGGATGCAGTAATCGTCGTATAGGTGATTGCCCTGCATGTAAGTAATCAATGCATTGCTGTTTTTTGGTGGCGCCGGTTATATAAATTCCTAAATGTTTTGTGTTACGCAAAATTTCTGGTCGCCAAGAAACACGTTGTTTAGGAAAATCCGGCGCTTCCGTCAAAACAATTGGCGCACGTTGTTGTTGTTGCTCAACCGAAATAGGGGCGAATGAATGTTGAGATGCAGTGCATTCTGGAAATAAAGATGCAACATGCCCATCATTTCCCATGCCTAATAAAACCCAAGTTAATAGATGCGGTATTTGCAATAATGGCGCAGAGAAATTATGTGCAATAGTTTCTAAACCAAGAGGATGTAAAGTAGCGGTATTTAAAATAGAGCTGTATTCCGAACGCCACAATGGATACCACAATGCATCGGGATGAGTTGATAATAATTCCTGCCACAGTACAGTGGCGTTAGATTGCGGATGTCCATCTGAAACACAGCGTTCATCCGTTAAACTAATATGAATTTTATTCCAAGTTAATTCTAAATAAGATATCGCTCTATACAATGCGCGTGGAGTTTGACCCCCGGGAAGAAAAATTGCAGCAGTATTTCTAAATTGAATATCAGCGTTAATATCAGCTGCGATACGCTCGGCAACACCTTCGGCTAACTTATCGCGCGTTTCAAATTCGATCCATTCAATTTGCATGCATTCTCGATAACATTTTTTATATATTTTATTTAAATTTTTCAAAAATTTATTCAGAGAGCTTATTCAAACACTTTATTCAAATAAAGGATGAACGCCTGTTGCTGACAGATTTTCTAACACACCTTTTTCAGTCACAAGTGCATCAATAAATTCAGCAGGAGTAACGTCAAACACTGGATTTAATGCAGCGAATTGCGGATTAGAAACCCAGTGTTGACCATTTTTAAAAATTTCTTCCGAAGAACGTTCTTCAATTGGGATAGTGTCACCGGATTCTAAATTTAAATCAATTGTACTAGTCGGAGCGACAACCATTACTTTAACGCCAAAAGATTTAGCTAGAACTGCAAGAGATAAAGTACCAATTTTATTTGCAACATCGCCTTTTGCAGTAATTCGATCTGCGCCAACAATTAACCAATCAACCGAATGACGTTGCATCACGTGAGCGGCCGCGGAATCTACAATTACACGTGCTGGAATGTGATCTTGAAATAATTCCCACGCGGTAAGTCGACTGCCCTGACACCAAGGTCGTGTCTCTGTTAAAAAAACTTCATCTAAACAATTTGCTTGATGACAACGACGAATAACACCTAATGCAGTTCCTAATCCGCCGGTTGCTAATGCGCCGGTATTGCAATGCGTCATAAGTCGAAGTGGCAAATCTTCTTGCCGATGTTTCAGCATTATTTCTAAACCAAGATCAGCCATTCGATGATTTGCTTCTAAATCTTCGCGATGGATATTACTAGCTTCTTCAATTAAAACTTGAGTCACCGCTAACGGTGAGGATTGATGACGCAGTGCAACAGACCATGTCGCTTTCATGCGCTGTAATGCCGCAAAAAGATTAATAGCAGTAGGACGACTTAATACTAAAATATCGTATGCGGCGTCTAATTCTTGGCCAAATCGTTCTTGCCAAACCGCAGATTCGGTTGTAACTACTTCACCAAAACGTCCTGCAATTTCTTGAGCGGCTAACGCTATTGCATAAGCCGCAGCAATCCCAATAGCTGGCGCACCACGTACAATCATTTTTCGAATTGCAGAGGCTACTTCTTCCGCTGTACGCAATTTTAAGTACGAAGTCATATGAGGCAATAATCGCTGGTCAAGCAGTGCTAAATGATCAGACTCCCAAACTAAAGATTGAACTTTTGATCCGAAAGTTACTTGTTCGATAACATTATGAAGTGATGGATGCGAGGATGATGAGGCCATAGTAGAACTCTTATTATTTATGATTCAATTACTGGAATACGATCATTTCGATCGGACACCGCTCGTAATGCTTTAGGTAAAGAAAATACAACGTCTTCCGTTCGCGTATACAATTCTCGAACTTCACCTTTTTCTACTAAGTTCTGGACTCTTTTAACAACATTCTGTACTAATAATTCAGGAGCAGAAGCTCCTGCTGTTACACCAAGTGTTTCAATGTTATGCAACCACTCGGGTTGAATTTCTTCTGGCGCATCCAATAAATACGCTGGAATTCCGCAGCGTTCTGCAAGTTCACGTAGTCGGTTAGAATTTGAACTGTTGGGCGAACCCACTACCAAAATTGCATCGCATTCATGTGCTAATTCTTTAACAGCATCTTGTCGATTTTGCGTTGCGTAGCAAATATCTTCTCGGTGTGGCGCTAATATTTTTGGAAAACGTTCTTGTAAAATATCAATAATTTTTTGAGTGTCGTCGACCGACAAAGTAGTTTGTGTGACAAAAGCAAGGTGATTAGGTTGCATAACTTCCAACTTACGCGCATCTGCTTCGTGTTCTACCAAATAAATTTTACCTTGTTGACTGCGATATTGACCCATCGTGCCTTCAACTTCAGGATGACCTGCATGACCAATTAAAATACAGTCTCGTCCCTCGTTTGAAAACCGTACTACTTCCATATGCACTTTGGTAACGAGTGGGCAAGTCGCATCAAATACTTGGAAACCACGATTTTTTGCTTCGTCACGTACATTTTGCGAAACACCATGCGCGCTAAAAATAACAATCGCATCGTCTGGAATATCTTCTAGTTCATCTACGAAAATAGCGCCACGTTGTCGCAGATCAGATACAACAAATTTGTTGTGCACTACTTCATGTCGAACATAAATGGGCGGCCCAAATAATTCGAGTGCTCGATTTACAATTTCGATTGCTCGATCAACACCCGCACAAAAACCTCGAGGATTTGCCAAAATAATTTGCATACAACTCATTAAACCCATTTAATAGCTTGCGATTTTGATTGAACATCAATAATTTTTACAGAAAATTGCAAGTGACGGCCAGCCAATGGATGATTAAAATCCACTTCCACCAAGTCACCTTGAAAACTTCGAATAACACCTGGAACTTCCCCGCCTCTTGCATCCGTAAATCCAACAACGAGTCCAATATTCAAGGGTGTTTCATCGGTCACAGAATGCATCACCATTTGCTTTGAAAAAAATTGGCAATTTTCAACACGCCACTCTCCAAAACCTTGCTCAGGAGTTACGGCAAATTCTCGCTGATCACCAGCACTTAATCCAATTAACAAATTTTCAAAACTTGGCGGTAATTGACCATCTCCGATGCAAAATATCGCAGGCTTACCTAGTCCTTCTGTGTCTTCTAGCACTTCACCAGAATCTAATTGAACAGCAAAGTGCAGGGTCACTTCCTTATCTGCTTGAATAATTAAATTTTTGTCAATATCGTTAGAGGAAGAATAATCCGCTGCCATCAACTACTCTCCCGCTTTAATTTTATTTTGACAAGGTGAAGAGAGTTAGGAATGATTCTCTGGATTTCGAAACCAATCAACAAACATCAAGATTACACCTAATGTAATCGCAGAATCTGCAATATTAAACGCAGGATAATGCGCGCTTCCCCAATAAAAATCTAAAAAGTCGATAACATGGCCGTATATAATTCGATCAATAACATTGCCTACTGCACCGCCGAAAATCAATGTCAAACTCACACATAAGCATTTTTGCGTTTTGACAATACGGCGCAACCAAAATAATAAAATGCCAGAAACAGTAACAGCGATTCCAATAAAAAACCAACGTTGCCAGCCATCCGCTTGCGCCAAAAAGCTAAAGGCTGCGCCTTTGTTGAACGCTAACGTAATATTAAAAAATGGAAATACTGGAATATTTTGATAGGGATTTAATGAATACAATACTAGTTGTTTGGTAATTTGATCCAAAACAATAACTAAAACTGAAATCCACAACCACATCCAACCGGATTGGCGTACTGCTAATTTTGAGTGCAGTGGAATTGAGTCAGACATTGACGGAGACATAGCTTATTTCCAATATTTTTTATATTTTATGCGTAATAACGTAATTCACCTGGGCCTTCAATATTAGTAATACATCGCCCACACAACGCAAGATGCTCTGTATTTTCACCTACTGAAACATCGTAATGCCAACATCTTCCACATTTAATGTGTTCGGTTTTATGCACTCGAATGTGGAATCCATCTGCATCGGAAGACGCATTGCCTTCAGCAAAGCCATGATGCACATCGACTTGGGAAGTTTGAAAAATAAATTTCAATTCATGTTGTAAAGGTGCCAATGTCGCTGCCAACTCTTTGGAAACAATTAGCTCAACTTTAACTTCTAAGTTGCCACCAACGATTCCTTTAGCACGAGCTTTTTCAATCTCTTTATTTACAGCACCCCGAATTGCAATAACCTGATTCCAAGCGTCATCATCAAGATGCTCAAGATTTTTACGCGGCTGAATAACAGGCGCTTTCCACCAGTTGTGCAGAAAAATAGAATCTTCTGTAGCGGCTGGATGAAGATGTGTGTGTAATTCTTCTGCAGTAAAACTTAACACCGGTGCAAGCCAGCGAATAAACGCTTGTGCAACCTGGTACATAACATTTTGTGCGGAACGGCGAGCCGGATGATTTTTCGCCATGGTGTATTGGCGATCTTTAATAATATCCAAATAAAAACCACCCAAATCCATCACACAGAAATGGTGGATCTTTTGAAACGCAGTTAGAAATTCATAATGTTCATAAGCCGCAATAATTTCAACTTGCAAGGACTGAGTTCTGCGCAGTAACCAAAGATCTAAATCCAACCATTCGGATGTTGGAAGTGCATTTTCAACTGGATCAAAATCATGAAGGTTTGCTAATAAAAATCGTGCGGTATTTCGAATTCGTCGATAGACATCGGTAGTTCGGTTTAAGATTTCTTTGGATACCGTCATCTCTTCCGTAAAGTCGGTCGATGCAACCCAGAGACGTAGGACATCCGCCCCCAACGTTTTAATAACTTCTTGCGGCGACACTACATTTCCCAATGACTTCGACATTTTTTTACCGTGTTGATCTACAGTAAAACCGTGTGTCAGTACTGCTTTGTAAGGCGCGCATCCTTGAATAGCTACTGCAGTTTTTAAAGAAGATTGGAACCAGCCACGATGTTGATCAGAGCCTTCTAAATACAAGTCGGCTTTTAATATGGGTGTGTCATTGGTTTTTTCAGAGGCCGCAGATTTAAATTTATCAACTGCATTTTTTGCAGCAGAGTTTTTTGGTACATGCTGCGCAGCGTGCATAAGTGTTTGATCTTGGCGTAATACCGAATAATGCGACACGCCGGAATCAAACCAAACATCTAAAGTATCTGATACTTTTTCGTATTGGTCGGCATCATCGGGATATTTATCGGCAAGCTGCCAATCATCCCAAACATCAATACCTTTTGCTTCGACAGCTTCAGCAACTTTATGCAGAATTTCTAATGTCTTTGGATGCAAAGATCCACTGACTTTATGCACGAAAAATGGAATCGGTACGCCCCACACGCGTTGTCTAGAAATACACCAATCGGGGCTTGTCTCCGTCATTGCATGAATCCGTGCTTGTCCTTTCGCAGGAACCCAATGCACGCGTTGAATTTCTTCTAACACGCGAGACAATAATTGATTTTGATGCATGCCGATAAACCACTGCGGCGTTGCACGGAAAATCAAGGGTGTTTTTGTGCGCCAACAATGTGGATAACTGTGTTGAAATTCATTGTGATGAATTAATGCATTTCGATCGCGCAAGACGTCGAGCACAACAGGATCTGCTTTATACACATGGATGCCGCCAACAAATGGAACATGTTCTGCGAACATACCTTGGCCATTCATTAAATTAAGCGGTAGCAATCCATATCGCTGACCTACTTGGAAATCTTCAATACCGTGATCGGGTGCTGTGTGAACACAACCGGTACCGGCTTCGAGCGTAACGTGATCACCTAATAAAACGCGCACTTCTTGATCAAGAAATGGATGTGTCAAACGCAAGCGATCTAATGCTTTTCCTTTCACTCGACCCACGGGCGTTAATTCAACATCTGTCCAACGTTGTTGCACTGACTCAAGCAAACCTTCAGCAACAATCCAATATTTATTTTCAGCAGAAGCATTAACGGAACAGACTACGTAATCGAAATCTGGATTTACACTGACACCTTGGTTAGTAGGCAGAGTCCAGGGTGTTGTGGTCCAAATAATTACCGCAACTTCTGCATCTGAACGATGTTCACTATTTTCATCTGTAGAAACTCGACGCCAAAAATCTTGGATATCTACAACAGGAAAGGCAACATCGATTGCATGCGAAGTTTTAGATTGATATTCAACTTCCGCTTCGGCCAAAGCAGAGCCGGTAACGACGCTCCAATACACGGGTTTAAAACCACGAAAAATATGGCCGTTTTTATAAATATGCGCCAAGGCTCGGATCGTATCCGCTTCCATTTTTGGCGCCATAGTTAAATAGGGATTTTCCCAATCTCCTAAAATACCTAGGCGAATAAAATCAGTTTTTTGCGCTTCAATTTGCTGTTGTGCGAAATCACGACACGCAGCACGAAAAGCGTGCGTTCCAATGTGCTCTGAGCGACCTAATTTTTTTTCAACTTGCAACTCAATCGGCAAACCGTGGCAATCCCAACCGGGACGAAAAGGCGCATCGTATCCACCGAGCGTTCGAGATTTAAGCACGATGTCTTTTAAGATTTTATTTACCGCATGCCCAATATGAATAACGCCATTTGCATACGGAGGACCATCGTGTAATAAAAATGATTTATTACCAGCATTTTTTTGCCGAATTTTTTGATACAAATTCATACGCTGCCACGCCGCCAATTGCTCTGGCTCACGCTGCGCTAAATTTGCTTTCATTGAAAAATTGGTATTGGGAAGATTTAGAGTATCTTTATAATCTTTGGTCATGGTTCATTTCAAAACTACGTTAAATTAAAAAAATTGCGCGCGGTACGAATATCAGCGTGCATCGCTTGCTTCAACACATCCAAGGACTCAAATCGTTGTTCATCACGTATTTTATGGCGAAAAATAACCCGCAATTGGGATCCATATAAATTTGGCGGCTGCTTAAAAAGATGTGTTTCTAAACGCAACTCTTTACCTTGTACAGTTGGTCGAGAGCCAATATTTGCAACCCCCGACATTATCTCACCCGAGTTAAGGATTGCTTCAACTGCATACACGCCACTTAATGGTGGAACATGATGCAGCTTTATATTGGCAGTTGGAATACCAAGAGTACGCCCTATCTGATCACCTTTAACAACTAATCCGGAAATACTATAGGGTCTTCCTAAACATTGCTCGGCTAATAATAAAGCACCTTCAGTCAAGGCGGTACGAATACGTGTACTACTCACACGGGCACCTGCTGTCTCATACGTTGGCGCGCGCTCTAAAACAAATTTAAATTGCCTGCTGGCTTCAACTAAAAAATCATAATCCCCAGTACGATGCGCACCAAAGCGAAAATCATCACCAACAATTAACGCATGAATATTAAGACGATCAATTAATATTTCTTTGACAAATTCAGCAGGCGAGCAATAACGAATGACTTCATTGAATCGTAAAACTATGACCTTTTCAATGCCGACTGCACGTAACTGTCTCAGCTTTTCGGTCAATGACATTAAACGCTTTGGAGCATGTTCTGGACGAATAACTTCCAATGGCTGCGGTTCAAATAACATAACTGCTGGAATTGCAGCTTGTCCCTCACGCACCAATTCTAAAACGCGTCGAGCTATAGACTGATGTCCTTGATGCACACCATCAAAATTGCCGATAGCAAGCACACATGGGTCTTGACGTTTTGCATGAGGCGACAACAAAACTTGTTTCATTTGAATCAATAGCACTGAAAAACCATTATTGATAATTGTTTATTTGAGGTATATCCATAACGAAAGAGTTTTAGGTATATTTAATTCTGAGTAATTTTTTTATGTTGGTAATTCGGGCATCGACATCTCAAATTGATCCTCTTTACCCTGCATGTTGTGCAGCATAACCACAGTCTTTTGTGTTGCTTTGCATATCCAATGCTGTTGAATTTGCGGTTCATGTAAATTTAAACATTCTGAAGAAAGAACTGCAGCGCAATGACTGACTGGACCACGTACCGATTCATAGCGAATCCATTGTATACGCCTACTACGTGCTTCCATAGCAATTGTTTGGCAGTTTGTATAATCATCAGACTTCCAATATTGCTGTAGCTCATTCCAAGGCGGAACACTTAAATCAATTGATGTACCGGTAATTTTGGCTTGAAAAAAAGTATGTTGGCTCACAAGCTCAGTATTTCTTAAACCGTCGCTGTCAATAAGAAATCGCCAGCGCCAATATCCAACTTCTACGCAAGCCGTACGTAAATTTTCTGCACCGTACCAAATACCCAAAGCATGTGCTTTACGAAATCGAGAAGGATGCATTGAAGGGTAACGAAATGGTGTAGTTAGAAGATAATGATTATTTTTAGAATTTAATGGCAGCGGTGGTTTACTACTTTCTAGAATTTCTTCCAATATTTGCTGTTCTTCCAAAAAATCTACTAATTTCATGGTTGCAACAATATGCTGAGCTTCCACTCCTCGCCATACTATTCTTTCCAACAATGATTGAGAATTCCACCACTCATCTTGCCATTTTATTTTTATCACCCAAACGCATCCAAATTATTTAATGAAATTACTAAATAGGAGCTCGCATGGCATCTAAATAAGACAAGGTAAACACTAATCCATCAGGTTTTAAAATTAGTTCTTTGGGAATACCATTTAAAGCGCTGTTATAGCTGGTTAACCAAGCATGCCTTTTGTCAGTATCGTTTCCAACCAGCGCATCTAGTGAACGATATAAACGCACTAACAAAGCAGCCAATTCGCCTTCTTTCGTAGTAGGATCAATAGGTCTTTCGCCATTATTAATTCGGTACATACTGGTTTCACTTATACCAATAATTCGAGCAAAGCCTACGTGAGTTAAACCAAGTAATTGGGAAGACCTTACAGCAGCTTTAGCTAACACGAAGCCTGGATCAGTGTTAGAAGTTTGATGAATCTTTTTCATAAAAAACTCCAAAAGACCTTTCAATTGAAAGATTATAGAAAATTTTCACCAAAAGCAATATTTAAACGGTTATTTTTTACCCAGGCCCGATCGTTTAACCAGCCAAATAACTGGCAATAAACCAACTGCAACTAACAATAATCCTGGTACAGCGGCACGTTGCCACTCGCCTTCTGAGGTGTACTCGTAGACTTTTAACGCCAAAGTATCCCAACCTAAAGGCCGCAATAATAATGTGGCAGGCATTTCTTTTAATAAATCGACGAAGACCAAAAGCATGCCGATTGAAATACCTGGAACCATCATAGGCAGGATTACTGAAAAAAATAATGGAATGCGACGCACACCTAAGGCTCTTCCGGCTTCTAAAATATGGGGTCGAATTCGACTTAATGCCGTTTCCACAGGACCAAAACCAACCACTAAAAATCGAACGACATAAGCAAGCATCAGCGCACCTAAACTTCCCAGAACTACAGAGCGCGCTATCCCTAATTCATACAATTTATGATCAAGCGAAATAAATAACAGCATAGTTCCAACAGCTAAAATACTGCCTGGTAATGCATACCCTAACAAACTAAATCGTACAAAAAATTGAGTAAATCTTGAGCGATCGAATCGAGCTACCACGGCAACTGCTGTTGCACACAATATAACTAGAAAAGCTCCAACGCCGGCTAGTAATAAACTTTTAAAGATGAGAGCTGACCAACGTGCATCCCAGACTTCGGCAAACATACGGGACGCCCACATCATAAGTTGCGTTATTGGGATAATGACCCCTAGCAACGTCACTAAAAAACAAATACCTGTTGCCAGACCAGCGCGAATCCCATAAAGAGAAATACGATGCAGCGGTTGTCGACCAGCTGCCATGCCCTGTTTGATTCGACGACCACGCGCCGAATATTCAAATAATAAAATGATGAAAATTACCAAAACTAATAATGAAGCCAATTGCGCTGCGGTCTGTAAACTAAAAAACCCATACCAGGCTTTGTAAATAGCCGTAGTAAATGTGTTTACTCCTAACACACTCACTGCACCGAAATCTGCTAAGGTCTCCATCACAGCGAGCGTTATTCCAAGTAAAAGTGCAGGTCGCACCATGGGTAATGCAACTGTCCACATAAAACGTCGCGGAGATTCTCCCAAACTACGAGCTGCTTCAAAAATATGTTCGCCTTGTGAAATGAGTGCTGCACGCACCATTAAAAATACGTATGGATAAAAAGCGAACGTAAAAATAATAATCGCTCCACCTAATGAACGTACGCTTGGAATACCTTCATTAAATCCTAAGTAAGTTCGCAACGTTGTCGATGCAAAGCCCGAGTAATCGGTTAGGCCTGTCCACACAAAAGCACTGACGTACGCAGGAATTGCAAATGGTAAAACCAGCGTCCATTCAAAAATGCGCCGACCAGGAAATTGAAAGGTTGTAGTAATCCAAGCCAGAGTAAAACCTAGAATTCCAACGCCGATTGAAACACCACATGCAAGTACAAAAGAATTGAATAACAGTCGGGACATTTGGGTTGCTAATAAATGATTCCATAGATTTACATCTACGGTGTCCCAGCTTTGAATAAGAAAGACTAAAGGCAATGCCACCAACAACACAAAAAGCGCGAGGATAGATCTACCTACCCGCGCGCCCTTTTGAAAAAAACTTCGAGACAATACTCGCATTGGACGCGTTAAAAACGCGTTCACAGACTGAAATGCATTAGCGATATCCAGCGCGATCCATTAACTTAATTGCTTCAGCCTGTAATCTTCCAGCATTAGATAAGTTTTCAGGATCCGCTTCAAACTCTCCCCAAGCGGCAACTGCTTTGTGTGGTTTTACATCTGCAACGGCAGGATATTCAAAGTTAATTTCAGCAAACATAGCTTGCGCTTTGTCCGATACTAACCATTCCAATAATTGCTGAGCAAGTTCCGGATGAGGCGCATGCTTCGTAATTCCAGCTCCGGATAAATTCACATGAACACCACCCGCCTTTTGATTTGCCCAAAATACTGCAACGGGTAAATCTTTTTGTTCATTCGCTAAGGCACCGTAATAGTAGGTATTAACAATACCTACATCACATTGACCTGCTGCAATTGCTTTTATTAAAGCGGTGTCATCTGAAAATACTTCCGTGGCTAGATTATCAACCCAGCCTTTGATAATAGTTTCGGTTTTTTCTGCGCCCCATCGTTGAATCAACATAGCAACCAACGACTGGTTATAGACTTTTTGCGAGGTACGTAAGCAGAGTTTTTTCTTCCACTTTGCATCAGCAAGCGCTTCATACGTTGAAAGATCTTCTGGCTTTACGCGTTCTGTAGAATAAACAATAGTGCGAGCGCGCAATGATAAACCAAACCACTGATTTTGTGGATCACGATAGGCTGCAGGAATACGATCCGTTAATAGTTTGGAATCGGTGGGGCGTAAAATATTTTTTTGGGTGGCTTGCCATAAATTACCTGCATCCACTGCCATAAATAAATCGGCTGGTGAACGTTCAGATTCTGCTTCAAGTCGTGCTAATAATGGCTGTGCTTCATCGGTAACGAAATTGACTTGAATGCCAGTATCTTTTTGAAATGCATCAAACAAAGGTTTAATTAAATGCTCTTTTCGGGCTGAATACACCAACATGGATTGCTCTGATTGTGCAGCTGTGGTTTTCTCAGCTTCTGCTTTTTCCTCATCAGAATTTGGAGAACATCCCATCATCAACAAAGTTATTAATCCAACCCCTACTAAATTTTTTAATGCTTGAGCAGGTTCACGAAGATTCATTATAAAGTTTGTGTGCATTGGTTCACCAATTGAGTTAGAAAGAATTTCTGGAACAAATAGTAATGATTTACATTTGTATTGCAAAGCAAAAGATTGGTTATTTTGAGATCTATAGCAAAACACTCACAGCAAAAAAAAGGATTTATGATTCCCATTTACCAAATTCCAATTAGTAACCTCAAGGGAGTTGGGCCCAAATCCGCCGAACGATTACACCATTTAGGATTACATCGGTTGTGGGATTGTCTATTTTATTTGCCCTATACCTATCAAGATCGACGCAGTATTCGACCTATCGATACATTAGAAAATGAAGAAGAAGTATTAATCGAAGGTGAACTTGGCGCCATTCGTTCAATTAGAAAAAAAACTGAAATTCATATTGCAGATTTACACGATGCAACGGGCTCTATAGCGCTGCAATTTTTTAATTTCAAACCGACAAATTTATTTAAATTGCCTCAAGGTACACGTATTCAATGTTTCGGACGCATTAAAAAAATGCAAAGTAAATATTTTATGGCGCATCCTAAAACCTGTGTGGTCGAAGAAGACAAATCACTGGTAACTAAAGAATGGGCGCCGATTTATCCTTCGACTGCAGGATTAGATGCACGACGTTTACAACAATGGATTCAAGACGCCGTCCAACAATCACTAAATGCTTCAAAGTTAGAATGGTTACCAACCGAAATTTTGCATGAATATCAATTGCCAACATTGGATGAAGCACTTCTAGCTATTCATTTAAAACCTGACCCGCTGATTCTGAAAAACAAAAATCATCCCTGTTTAACTCGAATCAAATTAGAGGAATTATTAGCACATTTGATTTCTTGGCGTTCGCAAACTGAAGCGCTGCAACAACCGCGACGTCATGCAATAAAAAATAATACAGCAAAAGCTTTAGCGGATTTTTCTACGCAATATCCACTCGTTGCTCAAACACTTAAAACCTTACCGTTTGAATTAACCAGCGGACAACAACGCGCATTAGTCGATATTTTTATGGATTTTTCTGAATCACGCGTGATGAATCGATTAATTCAAGGCGATGTTGGTTCCGGTAAAACATGGGTTGCCGTATTGGCGGCAATCGCAATTGCAAGTCAAGGCGATCAAGTCGCATTTATGGTTCCAACCGAAATTTTGGCAAGACAACATGCACAAAATATTCGGCAAATATTAGGACAACTTAATATTCAAGTTGAGGTGTTAGTCGGCGCCTTATCCAAAAATGAACGTCGTCCCATTGAACAACGAATTGCGAATGGCCAATGTCAATTGGTAATTGGTACACATGCGCTGTTCCAAGAAGCAATCGAATTCTCACAACTAAAGCTTGTGATTGTTGATGAGCAACATCGATTTGGAGTGGCGCAACGTACAGCTCTGGTAGCAAAAGGTCCAGGTCATGTTCATCGACTCATGATGACAGCCACACCAATTCCTCGCACGTTAGCGCAAACTTTGTACGCCGATTTAGATACTTCCATTATTGACACCATGCCATTAGGCCGAGTACCGATTCAAACACTTGCTTTGCCCTCTGATCGACGTGATGAACTTGCACATCGTCTTAAGAATTTATGTGCTCAAAATCAGCAGGTGTATTGGGTATGTTCACTGATTGAACAAAGTGATTCGATGCAACAGCAAGCTGTAGATCAAATTGGCGAATGGCTAAACGAGAATGTTCATGAATTTCGCATAGGTATCATTCATGGCCGACTTAAATCCGAAGAAAAGCAAAATATCATGCAGGACTTTGCGGCGGAAGAAATATCTATCTTAGTAGCAACCAGCGTAATTGAAGTGGGCGTCCACGCGCCAAAAGCTACCTTAATGGTGATTGAAAATGCAGAACGATGGGGCCTCGCTCAATTACACCAAATTCGTGGACGAATCGGCCGCAGCAATTTGGCAAGTTACTGCGTTCTTCTCTACGAAACTCCACTTTCGCCCTTAGCAGAATATCGTATTCGCCTACTTCGCTCCTGCCATGATGGTTTTAAATTAGCTGAGCAAGATCTTTTATTACGCGGCCCAGGCGAACTGTCAGGACAGCGTCAATCCGGATTCAACGTTTTTAAATGCGTTGAATTACAAAATGATTATCATTTAATTCATGATGCGCAATGCATTTTAGACAGCTTGGATCAATTATTAGCAAAAGCTGTTTTTGATACTACTACCAAACCTATTGGTACACGCTGGTTCCATAACTCTGTGAGCCAGGCTGTGTAGTGAAGGTAATAAAAATGTTTAATCAATTAAAAGTGACGAAAGAATCTTCATCTCTTTCTTTATAACTCTGCTGAATGAGTAGAGTTCGTCTATAAAGAATGGAGCATTCATTTTTTTAGGAGCTCGACCATGTCTGTCGGAAAAGGCCCGAATTCTGCGGAACAGGACTCTGCAATTACCTTTGATTTACCGATTCCTTATACTCTCTTAGCGAAAAAACAGCTTTCTGAACGTAATGATGTAAGACAAGCGTATTGGTATCCGCATCCTGCAGAAGCAACTCCGGTTGTAATAATTCAGCTAGAAGACAGCATGGGCCGTACTAATGTTCTCATTCGCAAAGATACTTTCTTGGATTTAACACGATTGTGCGAATTAGTCGGTAGAAACTTTCAAGCTCGACAAGTATTAAACGCTCATCCTTCCAAACCTTCGGAAAGTTTAAATATTTTACCTTTTCCAAATACCAAATCTGAATCTCCAACCGCCCTCATTATTGATCATCGCGTTATTGAAACTGATAAATTACTCGTTGCAACAGATCATCCTGATTTTGATTTAATTATTGAAACCCAAGATCTAATTAGTGGTCTAGGTGGCAGCGTGACGATGAATGTCTCTGAACCAATCCATCCGCATGATCCAAACAATCAAACCATCATTGCTCTTGATAAACATATTTTATCGGCAGTGCATCGATTTACAGCATTACGTATTAAACAACGATTGGAAGAAACGCTAGAAATTCCACCTTTTCCAGAAACAGCTCGTCGCTTGATTGAATTACGTTTAGATCCAGACGCCAGTGTGGCGGATTTAGCAGAAATAGTTGAGACGGATCCAAGCTTGGCGGCACAAGTTGTTTTTTGGGCATCGTCTTCCTATTACTCTGCTGCAGGCAGCGTTAAATCGGTACACGATGCCGTTGTGCGTGTATTAGGTTTTGATTTAGTTATGAACCTGGCTCTTGGATTATCCATGGGTAAAGCGCTCAACATTCCAAAAGACTGCATTGCACCTTATTGGGAACAATCCGTTTTTGCAGCGACCTTAGCGCAAGCTTTAGCGCAAAGCATGGAACCACTTAATCGTCCGCACGTGGGTTTATCTTATTTAGCTGGCTTGCTGCATAATTTTGGTTACTTATTAATGGCGCATATTTTTCCACCACATTTTTCACAAATAAATCGTTTTATTGAATGCAATCCACATGCTCCACATTCCGTGATAGAACATTATTTAGTTGGTATTACTCGCGAACAATTAAGTGCTCGTTTATTTGCAGGCTGGAATCTACCGCATGAAGTAGTGCATGCCATCCAATGGCAAAACACGCGAGTCTATCGCGGTGAGCATATGAACTACGCGCGCTTGCTGTATATCACGAATCAATTTTTACGTTTATTTCAAATCAGCAATGATCCATTGGATGCGCTTGATAAGCGAGTGTTTGTACCTTTGGGATTAACGTATGAACAAACCGAAAAAGTTGCAGCAGTATTATTGGGTCGTAAAGAGGAATTAAGACGGTTGGCGCAGCAATTAAATAAGGCTTAATTTCGTCTCATTTAATGCCGGACATAATGCCGGACAATCAGCCCTATAGATCTACGTGGCTCATTCCTTAAACAGCATTCTATTTAGCATATGTAGGGACAAAACATTTTTCGGCCGCAGAATACTTGAAGAGTATTCGACAATATTGTGTCCATACCATTTCAAAATAGAAATTACATTTTTAAACAATGATCGATTGAAATAATTAATTCAATGAAAAGTGGCAGATAAAAAGTACCGTATTCGGTCGAAAAATTCCCCCCCTGAAGTAGAAACAATTTTCACGCGCTACGATACAGTTACGTAGAATTTCTTTAATGCAATTCATTCAGCGATCGTGATATTTATTCAACTGACGACCCATTTACGTAACTATTTTTCAATCAGCTTTTTTTAAGCAGCTCTGGATTACGACTACATAGCAAATGCCACTGATCGAGAGGCATTTTTATTGTTAGATTCCAACCATCACTTTCAATTGCAGTTTCTGATAAAACAACTTTGGCTTCATAGAGTTGAGCACGAATCTTGCCTTCTTGAGGTGTTAGATAAATTTCGGTTTCTATCCATCGCGATTTAAGTCGCTGCGGAATTGCTTCCGTTAATAAATCCAAACCTATTTTTTGATGCGCAGAAATCCAAACTGCAATTACTTTTCCTTCTTCATTGTTTTCAACATGCGGTCTTTCATCGTCTATTACATCGATTTTATTAAAAACCATTAAACGCGGAATTTCGTCTGCTCCCATTTCACTAAGCACCGATAATACGGCTTCTTTTTGAAGAGCAAATGTTTCAGAATCTTTTGCAGCTGCGTCAACAACATGCAAAATTAAATCAGCTTCCAACACTTCTTCTAATGTTGCACGAAACGCAGCCACTAATTGATGCGGCAGATCCGTCACAAAACCAACGGTATCGGCAAGAATTACTGTACCCATTCCAGGTAAAGACCAACGCGCAACCGTTGGATCGAGCGTTGCAAACAACTGATCCCGCGCATCTACTTCCGATGCAGTTAACGCATTAAATAACGTAGATTTTCCGACATTGGTATAACCAACCAATGCCACGATTGGTAATTCTGCGCGTTGTCTGGATTGACGCGATTGAGTACGTTGCTTTTTTACTTTTTCTAGTTTGCGTTTCAGAGATGTAATACGATCACGTACAACTCGACGATCTGATTCTAATTGGGTTTCACCAGGACCGCGCAAACCAATTCCGCCGCGCTGTCGCTCTAAATGAGTCCAGCCTCGGACTAGCCGCGTTGCTAAATGTTCTAGCTGCGCCAACTCCACTTGAAGTTTGCCTTCGTACGTACGAGCACGTTGCGCAAAAATATCGAGAATTAATCCAGTGCGATCAACTACGCGAGCCTTTACGGTACGTTCAATATTACGTTGCTGAACAGGCGTTAAAGCTGCATTGAAAAGTACAAGTTCAATTTCATGATGCGTAACGGCAATTCGAATTTCTTCTAATTTACCTTCACCAATAAAATAACCAGCACTGATTGCACGACGTGTGGTTTGAATAGTATGGATAACTTCAGCACCTGCAGCTTGCGCAAGCATTTGAAATTCATCAAGCGGTGGAGTGTTTGCTCCAACATCAACATGAACAACCAGCGTTTTTTCACCCCACTGGGGACGGTCAAAAAATAACATGGATGTTCATTCGCGTTCGTAGTAAAAAACTAAGAGCCCACATTTCACCAAACTCACATTGATTTTCCCGGCTGTTGCTCACTTATTCGCCTGCTCACATACTGTTGAGCATATTGCGCAGGCGTATTTCGCAAGCATTTACGGGAAAACCAATGTGCATTTGGCACATGCAAATATATCATTGCAAAAGTTGTTAGATCTGGCTGGATTAGATCCAATCTGGACCTGCATTATGCGGATCTACATGGCCACCCATGTGATCTAAATGTCCACCTAGCGCATCGCCCTGAGCTGCAACTTTAGGGTTGCGTGCAGGAACAACAGTAGAGATAGCATGCTTGTATACCATCTGGCTCACTGCATTACGAAGCAAAACCACATATTGATCGAAGGATTCAATTTGGCCTTGCAACTTAATACCGTTGACTAAAAAAATCGATACGGGAATTCTTTCCTTGCGTA
>JAZKFP010000039.1:0-8083 GCA_040386355.1 Pseudomonadota bacterium
TAAAAATCCACTGACAATAAATAAATCCAGTAACCTACATACCTTATCAATTCTTAAGCTTATTGTTTAATTTGCCTATCCATTTGGATGGCTTTAAACTTTGGAGAGTTGACATGAATAAGTTACAAACATTGATCGCAGCTTCATTTCTATGTATTTCATCAACAGCAGTTTATTCTGCGCCTGATAATGTTCCAGGCGGTGACGTGCCACCAGCACAAATTCAAAAAGATAACGTTCCTAACTCAACTGAAAATGGCAATTATTTAGAGCCACAACCAGCTGATGCAAGCACTGATGCCAATGCAACTAGTAAGCATAAAAATCAAAAGGGTATGAAAAAAGACAAGATGCACAAAGACAAAATGATGAAAGATAAAAAAATGGGCACAGAAGGTAAGAATACGACAGAGGATCCTGCTAGCGGCGGGGCAGATGTTAAATCCAATTAATGTGAAAATTAAAACTTAGCTCTTTATTGAGCTAAGTTTTAAACTTTTAACGTGGTGTTACTAATAATGACTGTCCGCAATGTTTCATTCAAATTAAATTAAAGGATTTCTAAATGAAAAAAATACTAATGGGATTACTTGTGTTAATCCTATCTTCTTCATATTCTGCATTTTCTGCTAACTATGAAAATGATGCCTCCCCTTCTAATAAATCAAGAAGCTCTCAAGTACAAAAACATAAAAACACTATTGAAAAAAATAATCAAAAATCAAATTCAGAAAAAGCACGTAAAACGAAATCTAAAGAAAAAAGTATGCATACTAAGG
The DNA here is from genome assembly GCA_040386355.1 of Pseudomonadota bacterium. Lineage (GTDB taxonomy): Bacteria > Pseudomonadota > Gammaproteobacteria > Pseudomonadales > UBA6940 > JAZKFP01. The sequence goes on from JAZKFP010000039.1 coordinate 780, forward strand.
ATGAATTGACAGACACCAATCAAAATGAGCCTGCAGATGCTATGGAAATTAAATCACCTACACCAACTCATGAAAAGAAATAATTAATAACTTTTATACCTGAGCATTGAGATCAATTACAATGTTCATAATTATGGTTAAATCAAGAATATAATTAAGTTCATAGTCTCAAAATTCGCATATCCCATGACTATTTAACGACCATCATATTAGTTTCCTATTTCCGCTTTGGGCAGAATGCAGTCATAGTTTCCGTCAACTTACGGCCCAAAGCTGACGAACATTTGATTAGATATAGTCAACTTTGATCGTGATCTCACAACTAGCACCTGTGTGTGACTTGCTAAGTATTCAAAATGCTTTTGGAGCGCGACCACTAAAGCAACTGAAAGACAGCATTTTTACTGTGATAGGTAATAGTCTGCCACTTTTTCCTCACTAAATTCCAAATTAGCAGAGGCTAAATCTTGGGAATAATTCGGTGTCACTGTGTAATCATGATAATGATAACTATCGGTTGTCGAGACATAGACGAGTTTTCCAACGATATTTTCATAAGAATAAGCGTCATAAATCTCATTTGATATTTCTAAGTTTCTGACAAATTCCAAATGCTCTCTTGGGTTCGACTTCATGGATTCTCCTGGATTAGTTTAAATCGCATTCTAGAATTGTTAGGCTATTTTTAGTTATTTATTTTGCTAACTAAATCAGAATTTATTCTACACAACATTATCATTCTTGAAATTTGACAACAATTGGGTGAGTCTATTATTTGCCAAACTTTTTTCATTTAAATTACATTTGCTGCATAAAGATCATTCAAATTAGTATTTGAAAAAAGTCCATATAACTCGTAAAAAAAAATTAAAGCATAGAATTAATATTTCACTTTATTTTTAGATGTACAAATAATTGCTAATTTATCTAGTAATGTTTCCAATTCAACAGGCTTTACTAGGTGGTAATCAAAACCTGCAGCAGCAGTACTCTTACGATCGCTATCTTGACTATATCCCGTGATTGCAATTAATTTACAACTTTTTGTCTCTGTTTGAGTTTTTAGTAGCATTGCTAATTGGTTTCCATCAATTCCCGGCAATCCGATGTCTAGTAAACACACATCAGGAATTTCATTACGTGCCCGTTCGAGCGCCTTTAACGCTTCATGCTCAACAATTACCCTGTGTCCAATCATTTCCAGAAACATTGCCAAAACATTGGCTGCGTCAATATTATCGTCCACAATTAGCAAAGTTAAGTATTCCCCTAAATGTTCATTGATTTGTAATGGTTCAACATTAACTTCGACAGGAATTTCGATTAACGGAAGAGTTACAGTGAATTTGCTTCCAAAACCTTCTCCCTTACTTGTTGCAAAAACAGTGCCACCGTGGAGGTTGACCAGACTTTTCACAAGTGCCAATCCAATGCCCAAACCTCCTTGAATTCGATCAGATGTCCGCTCTGCTTGAGCAAACAAATCAAATGCTCGTTCAATTGTTTCTTCAGACATTCCAATACCGTTATCAGACACTGACAATTCAACAGTTTTTTGTTTTAATTCCATCGAAAGCACAATGCTGCCTTCGTCTGAAGTGTATTTGGCAGCATTGTTAAGAATATTAGCAAACACCTGAACCAACCGTTTGTGATCTCCTAAAATATAGGTCAAATCCGATGTTATTTGAGTAGTAAATTGATGTTTTTTTGATTCTAATAAAGGGCGAAATTGTTCTATAGCCTCATTAATCACTTGCTTGAGATCTATTTCGACTCTGTTCAAAGTAACTAGACCACGTGTAACGCGTGATACATCAAGCAGATCGTCCACCAGGCTCGTCATATGTTTTACTTGGCGTGAAATGATGTCGGTAGTTTTTTTTAGTTTCTGCTCATCTGGTCTACCTAATGACAGTAATTTAGCAGCTGCACTGATAGGCGCCAAAGGATTACGTAGTTCGTGTGCTAGCATCGCTAAAAATTCGTCTTTGCGACGATCAGCTTCAAATAATTTTTTTTCAATTTTTTTCCGAGATGTAATATCGACTGCCACTCCCGCAAAGCGCTTTTCATTAGTCTCTACATTCTCGAAATTTCGACCCAAAGCTGAAATCCAAATAATTTCTCCAGATTTCTGTGGAATTCGATATTCAATGTCGTACGTTTCGCCAGTATTGATGGCATGCGCAATTGCCTTTAAAACACGTTCTCGATCTTCGTCGTGAATCATGTTGGTAAATTTTTCTAGTTGAGTACCACCTTCAGCAATAGCCGCATCCACTTGAAACAAACGTGCAAACCGATCATCAACAACAGCAATATTAGTTTCTGGATCATATGACCAAGTTCCAACTGTACCAGAAGCATCTAGGGATATTTGTAGACAATTTTGACTATCCTGCAGTTTTGCAAATGATAAAACAGTATCGGTCGTTTCAACAATAGTACAGATAACCCCCACTGTTTGATTAGCTTCATCCATTATTGGACTATATGCAAAAGTGAAATAAGCTTGTTCAGGTTTTCCAAAGCGATTTAATATGAATAATTCATTTTTATAAAACTGCGGTTTTCCAGTAAATGCAAGTTCTGCTATTTCGCAAACTGTTTCTGAAATTTCTGACCATAATTCAGACAAACGACGTCCTTGGCCTAATGCTACTTTGCTTCCCAAAATTGGCACATATGCCTTATTATAGAAAACATAAAATTCCTTCCCCCACATAATATAAGAAGGGAAACCAGAATTCATTACTATCGCAAATGCTGTGCGGAATGCCGGAGTCCACCCATTTATGTCACCGACAGGATGATTTGACCAATCGAAAGTCTCTAAATCACTTCTAACTTTATCGTCAGTATTAATTAACTCTAGATTAAATGGAGAATAAGTCAATTTGATTCATATCAAAAATGTTTAATTCTATTATAACCATGAATATTGATTTATCTTTAAATGCAAAAAAACCTCATACGTATTGTATAAAGGTTTTTAGAATCAAGTTGGAAGAATTTATTGGGTTAAAAATGCTTGTTTTAAACGTTCACCTGCATACATTTGCGCATCTTTAGCTTTTTGAACTACCGCAGCAGTGCCAAAAAACTCATGTGTTACACCTTCATAATCGCGCCGTTCCACTTGTACGCCAGCTTTTTGTAGTGCATCTTCCATTTTTTCGCCATCACTTCGTAATGGATCAATTCGTGCGTTAATAAGAGTAACTGAAGGCAAACCTTTAAGATTTGCGTCAATAAGTTGAATCCTTGGATCTTTTAAATCCGCTTCTGAACGAACTGTCTTATCAAAAAACCATTCCATCATAGCTCTATTCAATGGCATTGCTACAGCATTTTCTATGTACGATGCAGTGTTAGTACTTGATTGAGTAATTGGGTAGACTGCTAATACGTGCTTAGGAGCTTGAATACCAGCATCTCGTGCGGCTATAGCCGTGGCAATTGCTAAATTACCGCCAGCGCTTTCGCCCGCTAAAGCGACAAGTTTAGGATTGCCTTTAAAAGTTTTTGCATTGGTTAAAGTCCATTTATAAGCAGCTAATGAATCATCCCATGATGCTGGAAATTTATGTTCAGGTGCTTGACGATAATCAACTGACACTACAATTGCATTAGCAGCTTTAGCTAATCCACGTGCACCGCCATCGTATACTTTTCTGTCAGCAATTACCCAACCTCCACCGTGATAATACACAATTACCGGGAATGGACCTGCGCCAGATGGCGTATAAAGTGTTGCTGGTAAATTACCAACGGCACCTTTTACAGTTATATCTTTTGCTGTCACGCCAGGAACTAAACTTTCTGGACTCGTCCTTTTACCTTGCTGCTTTAAAACCACATTCACAGCATCAGCAATAGTAGTATTTTGACGGGCAGTTGCTACATCTACTTTTTCAATTGCTTTAGGATTAAGGCTAGCATGAGCGTTTAAAACGGTAAGCATATCTTCATCAGCACGTAAATTTCCTAATGCTTTCGCAACAGCTGTTTTGATAGGATTAGGTTTGCCAGAAGATTCTTTTTTAGCATTTGTTGTAGAACAGGCTGTTAGCGCAATTAATCCTAACGTAGATAAAATTAAGGGGATCGATAGTTTTTTCATTGTTTTTCCTAAATTTTTAAATAAATAATATTCAATGAATATTCAAATTTAAAATGTAGGAAAAAACTTAATATATTGTAGGAAGTAACCCTCTCTGTATTTAATAATGCTCTTCTATTAATAAATCTTTTACAGCTAAGTAAAGTAATTAAGGATCAAAAACCATGCATGGTTAATTAAACATAAAGCTTATCAATAATTACAACTAGACATCATATTTATTGGTGATGCCTAAAAGTTGATTAACCTCAGCTAACTCGTTTTCGATTTTTTCGATGGAATCATATATTTGATGAATATTGATATGATCTTCGAAACTTGGTTCGTTTTCATTTCTTTAAATCCATCATGAATAGACAATTTTAAAAGTTCCATTTCTAATGAAACCATTTTGGCTTTGATTAATATCTTATCTTTTATATCGATCAAATCGCTCATGCAAATGCCTAGCGCTAATATACTATTTAATAGATTCAATCATTTTAAAACTGATTTAAATCTAATACCCCCCAATTGGGAATTGCAATCTTACTATTATGCGTAATATAGTTTAAAGTTATATAAATCATGGGTCAAGCGTAAGGATTTGGATGTCAATTGAAAATGAAAAAATCATATTTGAGAAACTCAATCATCTAGATAATGAGCTTTGCGCCTTGCGTCATGATTTTGGATTTGTCAGTCAAAAATATTCTGAAGTATTACACTCATTAAACGCTCTTACCGAACTGTCTACCGAAGCAGCCGAACGTGCCGCTGCATCAGCGAGCAAGGCCTCAATCGCAGCTAAGAAATCTGCCGAAACCGCAAGAATCGCCGCGAATGAATCAATGATTTTAGCCGCTGAGGAAGCTGCAGAAGCAGCTGCTGAGGCTGCTGAGGCCGCTATTGAAGCGGCTGCAGCTGCAAGTGCTGCTTCTGCCGCTACAGCGCTTGCCGCAGCTCATCAGGCACATGAGGCTTCTTTAAAAGCTTCTACTAATTCTGCTGAAGCAACTAGACAAGCAACAGAGTCGGCCGCAATTGCAGTAAGAATGTCGAATCAAGCAGCTAGTTACGTGAAACAAGTTAGGGATAAACCCAAAAAATAACTCTATTTGGTTTGTATTACTTGATGAAGGAAACAATATGTTTTCTGAATACGAAGTAAAAGTCTTTGAAAAAATTTCTAGTCTTGAATCTAAAATTCAAGATCTAAAGCATGTATTAGACAGTAATATTAAAAGACAAAAACATGTTTTTGTACCATTAAGTTATATCCTTCGTTTCTCAATTTTTGCTAATCGTGAGTCTGCAAAGTTAGCTAAAAACGCATTGGTTTCAGCAAAGAATGCAAACACCATTGCAAAAGCTGTTTCATTGCTTGCAAATATAGAAAATGCAGCACAAGCCTCTTCTGAAGCTGCACAATTGTCTATTGAATCAGCTGCAGATGCATCCGCGTCATCAGCTTTCATTGCACATTCAGCTATTCATTTAATAGAAGGTGTAACAAGAAAAGCCATCCTAGAGTCAGCTGAAAATACGATGCAAGCTATTTTATTCGCATTAAATGCCTTTAAATTTTCAAATTTAGCTGCCAGCACTTTAAAATCAGCACGATATTTTCATAACAAGTAAATATTACAATTTAGTAAAATCAATACTGCAATTAGAATTATTTTCTAATTTCAGTTAACAACTATGATGTTATGCGGTGAATGCTTTCCTAAATAAGTTTCAAAATATTGTTTAAGGCTTAAAGAATAATGCCCATTTTATATTGCAATGCGCAGTGAATTCAACCGCTTCAATCCAGTACTATTAAGTTGGTTTTCAACTTACTTAGGCGAATATTAACTTATAAATAATGAATGCCTTTTGAGCATTTTTTATGGTGAAGTGAAGGTCTGCTTAGGGCCGTAAGTTGTCGGTTGAGCTGACTGATATAGGTCCAATGCAGACATTCAAGATTTAACATGTGAATAAATCCGAATAATAAGAATTGACCAACTACGAACATCTAGAATTTACATTAAGTGTATACCCCATTTGAGTGATTGTTTTAAAACTTAAAGTAAGTACGATCAAAGTTCAAATTCCTAGGAGAAAACGTCATGATCAAGAACTTATTAATTCCAGTTTTTGCAGTACCGCTTTTGTTTACTGTTTTATCTGCAAGTGCTGCTTATCAAACCTTAGACGTTAATAATCCAGGATTTACATATTCACCAACTGCAGACGCGATTAAATTCTTTGACGGTAATTTGACTCCTCAAAATCCAAACAGTATTCAAGGATATACGGAAGAGGCATTTGGCCTTGTAGAGGATAGTTTGACTTTTGTTAAAGCTGCAGATGTAGCAGATGTTTCGCCAAGTACCTTTACTAGTGACACCGCTTTTAATTACTTGACAATACATTTTGGTGGTTCTGAATTATTTTTTTATTGGGATAATGCAATTAATTCATTCTCAATTGCTGATTTCAAAGGTGTAACATCAGGTGCTGATGGTAACGGCGGTGGAATCAGTAATTATCGAGCATACAGCGATGGCCTGAGCGAAGTACCCTTACCTGCGGCGGGTTGGTTGTTTGGTTCAGCCTTAGTAGGGTTAATGGGATTACGTCGAAGAGCACATTAGTTTTAGAGATGAGAAAAGCGATGGTTCTTACCATCGCTTTTTTTCATTATATTTACACGTAATGGCACCCCAAAGAAAAGCCTACTCAGAAATGAGTAGGCTTTATTTACTTTTAGCGATTACTTTAAATATAGCAATCAATTAATTGGTAATTTAATTAAATCAGTTTTTCTAATATTATTTGGGTCATATAAAATGCGTTCAATAATGATTTCGGAAATCCCACTGTCTACCATCAATTTTTCAGCCGAACTAAAGCTTACATTTAAGGCTAAATTAATAGCAGCTTTTACTATTAATTCTGACTCTTTGTTATTTCTAAAGTGCATAGGTTTCTTTAGAATTAAATGAATGGAATTTCACAATTTAAGTATAGAGATTATTTCTAGTTTAAAAAAAGCCCCCATTTAGGAGGCTTTTTATGACCAAAACTTAATTGATTTTTTGTTTTGAAATCAACTATTAAACAGCTTTTGCTTTGTTACGACGACGTGCGATTCCAAAAGCTCCTAAAGCAGAAGCCATCAAAGGTAATGCAGCAGGAACTGGTACTG
>JAZKFP010000040.1:0-4410 GCA_040386355.1 Pseudomonadota bacterium
TCAAATAATAATTCGCCATTTTGTATACCAAAATTAAATTGCGTATTCATCAATGATCGCCATTTTTGTCGTAATTCATTCCATTGTGAACGTTCTAACTCAGACTCTTTTAATCTGCTATTTAATTCTTGAGTCCGCATCGCTAGTAATCCTTCCATTACTAAGCGACCAGAATCTAGAGTTCCGGATTTAATCGATTGATCCAACCACTTCAATAAATTTTTAGGCAGTTGCTTGGGCAAGAACAGTGAGGTTTGACTGCCATCAGCGTTTTCAATCAATAAATTTAAACTTAATTTACCAAAATGAAGATCGTTCGAAAGCTCTTCAATCGTCGGTTTTTTTACTTTAATTTCATTGGAAGATGCATTTACTGGCGCAGATGGTGTATTGATGAATGATGTATTAACTAAGGATTTATCTTGTTTATCGTCGTTGGATTTACCAGTCCAATGATCCACCCATTTTCGATACATAGGTTGTGTTGAAAAACGAATTGAACCTGTAGTTCGACCCACTGGTTGTTGAATATCTAAATCATTAATGTCAATAGTCCAGCCTTTTTTAAAATTATTTTCTGATGCTATCCAATAGGCTTTTCCCACTGTATTTACTGCATGTAAAGGCGAACGGAAAATGGGAATAGATAAAACTCCACCGTTTTGTTTAATTTGCGCTAAACCGCGATTCGCATTGCCCAAAGCGATAATATTTAATTTGGACACAGCTAGTTCATCTCGCTCAAACGCAACATTTTGCAAATGCATTCGCCATGAAAACGAATCAAATTGAGGTGTCCATGCAGAAAGACTTTCTTCAACGGGAATTAAAATATGTGCTTGACGAATTTTACCTTTTAATTGCCATGTATCTAACCAATTAATCCGGTTTGATAACCATTGTTGTAAAAAAGAACCTTTGCGGAATTGATCTACATCCCAATTATCAATAAGCACACTTAAATAGCCCTGTTGTTTTTGGTTGGGCAAACTTAAACGGGTATAGCGACCTGAGATTCGGTGATCTTTAACGTGTTGATTTTTATTTTTTAATTTTTCTTGCCAATACACTTGGAACAACCAATCCCAGGTATTTTGTCGCTGTAAAACCCATCGCATGGGTGTATTTAATGTATCTAGCTCTCTCCAACTTGCAGCAAGACGATGTAAAGAACCATTTTTAATTTCTAACCAAAATCCTGCGGCATGAATAGTAGAAGGTAATCCTATTTTGTTTTTAGGAATTTGCATGGGCGGTAAAAAAGATTGCAGCGGAATTGCTTTAGCCTTTACTTGTAATACAGCAGAAATTTCATTTTGTTTTTCAGGTCTACCATTTAATTGCGCAGTAACGGTCATAGGCATTTCAACCGTACGCTTTTTTTCTATGTTTCCTTCTTCAAACGATCGCATAAACACCTTTGCTTTAATGTCATGAAAATTTCCACGCCATTGCGTATAAGCATTAGAAATAATCCATTCTCTATGTTGTTGGCGTGTATCACTTCCAAACAATCGCGCTTGATTTAGATGAATACGATCTTGTGCACCTAACAATGCAACGACGTGATCTTGCCAAGGCAATGCAAGTGCCTGATCCCACCAAGTTCGCAACGATTGCCAAACATCTTGGGTACGATCACGCTGCGAGAATGCATTTAAATCAACTTCCACATCGTTTAAATTGATGCTGTAGACCGGTCGAAATTGCCAAGCAGACTGCAACCAATCTAATTCCGCATTTAATTTTCCAATTCGTAAAATACAACTATTTTTCTTTTGATCTTTTCGTTGTGTGAAAGATTGGGAAAGTGTTTGGCAATTAGAATTTAAAAAACCAGAGTGTAGTAAAGAATTATTCGGTGCTTGCATACGGGGAGTGTGTAACTGTAATTCTGTAATACGAACTCCAACCCGTGTATCTTTTATATAACTGTGAAGAGAATGTATTTTAACGGGAACACCAACACGGCCTGAAATTAAATTGGCTAATTGATTTTGCTGCGAAGGAAGCCAGCCCACAACCCAATAAGACATTCCCCACGCCAATGCTAAAAAAAAGATCAGCACAAAGCTTGCTTGAATAACACAACGCAACAGCCAACGTGGTAAAAAAAACCGACGTGTATTTTTATTGGTACTCTTATTATCGGGAGAATTAATAGAAGAGCTCATAGAAGTGGGCCTTCGTTTCGCTGTTTAGCGTACAAACGCGCATAGACTCCACCTAATTTCACTAGTTGATCGTGCTGACCAGCTTCAACAATCGTACCACGATCAAATACACAAATTCGATCCGATTGCTGCACCGCACTTAAACGATGCGCAATAATTAATGTGGTACGATTTTTTAATGTTTCTTTTAATTCTATATTCAAACGATGTTCAGTTAATGCATCTAACGCTGAAGTTGCTTCATCTAAAATAACAATTTTACGTTGTCGTTGTCCACCAGAAAGACGTACACCAGAACGACCAATTAAAGTATCAAGTTGATGCGGTAGTTGACGCACTGTTTCAGCGAGTTGGGCTACTTCCAAACTTTGCCACAATTCTTTATCAGAAAATTTTTCGCCTAAACTTAAATTTTCGCGTAATGTTGTGTTAAATAAATACGGGTGCTGTAAAACAGTCGAAACATTTTGGCGAATTTCATCTAAAGCTAATGCATTTGCATTGATATCATTAAATAGAATTCGACCTTGATTGGGTTGATACAAACCTAGAATTAAATTTAATAAAGTAGATTTTCCGCTGCCGCTTGCTCCGACCAGCGCAACTTTTTCTCCTGCTCTAATGGATAAATTTAAATTTTCTAATACTGGTGTTTCATTATCGTAAGAAAAATAAATGTTTTCTAACGATAATGAAACACCCGGTGCCGCAAATGGCGATACAAGGCTATTGGATGATAAATAACCGTCCATTGTCTGTGGTTCAATAGTTTGTCGCTCTCGATGTACAGAAAATAATTCATTAATGCGTTTAATCGCGCCTTCTGCACCAAAAAATTTATGTTGAATGGTAAGTAATTCTTGCACTGGTCCCATCATAAACCAGAGATAACCGAATACTGCGAACATTTCGCCAATGGATAAATCCGATAACAACACCATCAGTAATGCGAGCGCTCGAAATAAATCAATACCTAGCAAAAAAGCTACAAAACTAAAACGTGATAACGCATCACTTTTCCATGCATGCTCAGAGGAAGCAACGCGCACATTAGATGCTAGTTGACGTAACGCGGAAAAATAATGCAGTTGACGATTTGCCACACGGATTTGTTGGACTGCGTCTAACGTTTCAACTAAAGCTTCTTGGAATTTTGCGTATGAAAGATTTTCTTTTTGCTTTAAATGTTTTACACGTCGACCTAATTGTTGAGAAAAATAAATCACCAGTGGATTTAACAATAAAATAATCACAGCTAAAGGCCAGTGAATCCAAAACAAGATAATTGCTGTACCAATTAAGGTCAGAATAGCGACAATCGTCCGGCTTAATGTCATTCCTAAAAATTCATCAATCGTATCAATGTCGGTTACGAGATGCGAAGCAACTTTTCCGCTACCCAAGGATTCAAACGCAGCCATATCTAATTGACGCGTATGTTCTAGCAATGCGGATCGAATTCGAAAAGTTACGGATTTAGCAATATCGGTAAATAATCGGCTATGCCACACCGACAAAACCAAACTCATCACGCGTAAAATGAATGTAAGAAATAAAACAACAATGACAATAATTACAGGAAATTGAATGCTTGAAGGAATGAGATAATTAAACGCTGGCACAATCCAATGCGGTTTATGCAGTAACACTTCATCTACTAATAATGGTAGGAACAAAGGTAATGGAATACTTAATAATGTGGCAAAAACCGCAACGAGATTAGCACCCGCCAACTCCCAGCGTCGCTCTCGAATCCATTGAATTATCTGCGACCAAGACACCGTTTTAATAAATGGTTTTAATGCAGAGGCTTGATTCTTTTGTGCCACAACAGAAGTCAAACAGCCTCTCCTATTTAAAATAATTTTTGTGTATTGCATTTTTTGTGTAGTGCATAGTGTGAAAAATCTAAGTAATGCAATCGCAATGGCGATTCAGTATACAGGGACTTTTAATTCTGGGAATGAGAATACTGAGTCTTTTTATCAATATTGATTTGAAAAGCACGCAAGTCTGATACAAGCTTAATTAGATAAAAGTCTTTTGTGAGAAGTCGAGACAAAAGGCAATGATTGTGGTATCAATCAGAAGTTTCTTACCAAAGGGTGTAAATATTAAATGTGAAAGCATTTATTTGGTAAGTATTGAGTAGTAATGGATGACCGCAACCAGCAGGTACAAGCATGGAGAAGCATCAACTAACGCAGCTTGATCAACCGTTTAATGATCTTTTGAA
>JAZKFP010000041.1:0-3459 GCA_040386355.1 Pseudomonadota bacterium
TAGCATTGATGCCCATTGCTTTCAACTGATTTTCACGTCGTTGTGCGCGTTCTTCGACAGATGCAGTCAGATAAATCTTTAATTGAGCATCTGGAAATAAAACGGTACCCATATCTCGACCGTCTGCCACTAAACCTGGCGCGCGGCGTTGAATTCTCTGCGCTTGTAAAAGCCAGTGTCGTACTGTTGGTAATACTGCTAGTTGAGATGCAGCGCGCCCGATTGATTCTGATTTTAAAATCTCTGGCGCAATAATTTTTTTCAAACAGTAGAGCTGAGTACCCTGGCCTTCAATCGAATGAATCTCTAATGCATCTTTTAATACTTCCACAATTTTTGTTTCATATTGAGAAGGGTTATCTAAGGCTTGTGGAAAAATTTCATTTACTGCAAAACCAACTGCGCGATATAGCAAGCCACTATCGAGCCAATGCCACCCCATATGTGCTGCTAGTTTTTGCGCAATCGTACCTTTACCAGATCCACTCGGACCATCAATCGTGATAACCGGAATTGTTGAGACGGTTGATTGCGCATTTTTTAGTAAAGCCACGTCATGTTCCTCGATAAAATGGAAAGCTAAGATTTTAAAATTACAGAATGCAAAAACCTGTTTCGTGATAGGCTGATACAGAATTTTTTATTCTGTTCTTTCATTTAAAACAATCAGAATTATGCCTGTTGTACATACATTAGAAACAAACCATACAGAATCCGCTACGCGCTTACCAATATCACGGCGTAAAAAAAAATGGGTTATCGTTTTTGTTGTCGTAGCTGTAAGTCTATTGTTACTCAATTTTATGCTGCAATTTTTAGTGCGTGGATTTTTGACCCAGCAGCTCGAAGAACTTGGTGCGCACAATCCAACAATTGATTCATTGTCTTGGTCAATTTTGCGTTCAAACGCTCAAATTAAAAATGTCTCTTGGGAAAAAGCCTCTATAAAATCCGCTGCGGCCGTTAAAAACCCTGTTTTTTATTTAAAGTCTGTACGTATCAATTGGCGGTGGAACAGCTTGTTGAGTAAGCAAATAGTTATCGACAATCTTACGATCCAACAATTACATACCCGTGCTGATTTTTTTGAGCCGAAAAATAATGCGCTTGCACAGTGGAGTATTGGTGGACTTGATCTTTCTCATTTAACCAAAAAGAAATCGGATAAGAAATCCAATACCAAGCCCTGGCCAATTCTTATTCATAGATCGAATATTCAAGATTTGCGCCTAAAAGTGCATCAACCAAAAAAACAGCTAACTCATCTTAAGTTATCTTTGTTAGCTAAACATCTTACGACTTCTTCCAATCAATCTGCTTTTGTAGTTGCCGATCTCAGCGTGAATAATTCAGTGGTTCAAATAAGAGGCCACACTCAAAACCCATCCTACGCAAATAAAAACTCAGGGTTATCCATTGCGTTTGATGATTTACCGATTTCCCTCATTCAGCCATGGTTACCTGCAAATCATTCCTTGACTGGCACACTCGGAGCTATATTAAACATTGAATGGTTAACCGCACATTCGAAATTGCAAGCAAGAGGTATATCGTTTCTTAAGGCAATTAGATACAAACAACCTAATTTAACGGCTCGTACCGACTTAGATTGGAATGGTGCAATGACATTTCATTTTGATAAAGGCTTTTCTCTCAATTCGATACAGCATCAAGGCACATTAAAATTAAATAAAATTAATATCTCGCAACCAGAGTCTGGAATTATTCATTCTATTGAAAAAATGCATTTGGACTTGGATTCAACCTGGAAAAAAACTTTTAAGACAACTGATATCGACTTTAAACCGACATCCAAATTTTTTGCACAAGGTTTAAAAATTTCTGCAGATGATCTTTTTGATTCAAAATCTATTTCTTTAGATGAATTAAATTTAGCTTGGCATGGCAATACTAATCAAAAAATCACATTAACCCACGCTACTGTTCAAAAATTAAAAATATTAGATCCAAAATCAACTGGATTATTTTTTGATGCGCAACTTGATACAGCAACCTGGCTAGCTGAAGAGAATCATTTAAAGATTGGAAATATTTTGATTGATAATCTCGAAATTGGAATACAGCGCACGAAAGATAATGCGATTGAACCGGTTGCAACGCTCAATAGTTTCAATCAAACACTCACTGATTCGATAAAAGTTGGTACTAAAAATTCATCGGGCGGAAGTTCGGATCAAAGGGTTGTAAAGTCTTCTCAAACTAAACCACTACTTTGGGAAATCGAATCTATTGCAGTGAGTGAACAACTGCACTCCATTCACTGGCAAGATAATTTTGTCGACAAGCCGGTAAAAATTAATATTGCATTAACAATAGCCCGAATGGAATCCATCAGTTTGGATCAACCTTTTCCTTGGAATGTGCAATGGCAAATTCCACCTGCTAAAGGTAAGGCGAATGGTCTTCTTGATTTAAAAAACAAGCACTGGCGAGCAAGGGGCTCTCTCAATAATTTAAACCTTATTCCACTAAGTCCTTATATAACTGAGGCAACTGGTTATGGCATTGATACAGGCTTGACTAATGTTTCTGCTGAATTAAAAGCCAATCCATATACGCAAGGCGAAATTAAAATAAAGCTTAAATCATTAGATCTTTCGACAGTGAATAAACGTCGAGCATTGGCTTTTAGTAAAGATTTAACCATGCCTTTAGATTTAGCGTTAAGTACTTTAAAAAATAAGAAAGGTGATATTAGATTTACTGTACCGATTAAAATCAAAAACAACGCTTCTAATGTCGATGTTATTCCGATCATTAATCAGGCGCTAACTCGTGCATTACGCAATGCCGCACTCAATTATTTGAAATACAGTTTGCAACCCTATGGCTCGATTTTATTTCTAGCGGAAAAAGCTAACAGTGCAGCTACTGCACTGCAATTAGGCGCGGTACAATTTGAACCTGGCTCAGCTGCGTTATCTGATACCAGTTCAAAGCTGTTAGCACGCGTTGCTAAAATGATGCGCAACAGACCTAATTTACGCATTAAAATTTGTACAATTACCAATCAAGCGGATGAAGAATATATTCAAGCACGAACTGTTTCTAAAAGCGACACATCCATTTTTATTTCAAATAAAACATCAGTAGATGCGGTTAACGGTTCGCAAGCAACAGCAACTAATTTGGATTTATTAGCGCAACAACGTAAAGTCGTCGTTCAAAATAGGCTAATGGAAAAATCTGATTTTGCCTCACGTATTTTTGATTGTCGCGCAAAACACAGCACTTCAAAAAAACCTGCACGCGTTGAAATTCAACTCACTAATTCCTAAAAGATTTAGGCAATTATTGTTTTAAGTTTTTAACGTTGTCGGTTCCAAAAATTTGAAGGTATATAGCGAATGCAGATGAGATCTCCCAGGTAAAATATTTTATGAAAGGTGTTTTGTGGGAAAGTACATGCGGGCGAATGATGATTCGGCCCTACGGTAT
>JAZKFP010000042.1:0-16156 GCA_040386355.1 Pseudomonadota bacterium
CTTCACTGACTTCTTAACTTTTACAGCGTCCATGATTGTGCTCTCTAATCTTAGCTCTTAAATATACCTGTCCTATAATGATTTTCCAGATTATTGAAGTGTTCGTTCAACTGCTGGAATATCATTCAGTTTGGTAAATAGGCTTTCAAAATTTATTTACAATGAGTTTTAGAGCTTTTTTAATTTTTAAACTGTTTACGTAATTTGTATCGAATAAACACAGCAAACGCATTCATGGTTAGCGTCATCGCCATTAATATCACACCCGCTGCCGCTGCATTCTCATGAAATGCTGCTTGCGGACGAGATATCCAATTAAACATTTGAATCGGCATAACGGTAAATGGTGAATTTAACCAATCAAAATTAATATAGGGAAAACCAGGTTCAATTGGTGACGGAGGTAAAAACGCAATAAAGGTTAATGCACCAATGGTAATGATCGGTGCTGTTTCACCAATAGCCCGTGATAAACCGACAATAATTCCAGTTAAAATTCCTGGCCGAGCCGATGGTAGAACATAATGCCACATCACTTGCCATTGATCGCAGCCAATACCGTAAGCACCTTCCTTTAACGTACGGGGAATAGATCGAATAGCTTCGCGAGTGGAAACAATAATGATAGGTAAAATCAATAATGCGAGCGTCATTCCAGCAACTAATACAGTTTCACCCATATTTAGGCCGTAAACAAAAAGACCCAAGGCTAATAACCCATAAATAATTGAAGGTACACCCGCTAAATTTGCTACATTAATTTCGATTAATGCGGTTAACCAATTTTTGGGTGCGTATTCTTCTAGATATAATCCCGCCCCCACTCCTAATGGAATTGCAATAAAAGCTGTTGCAAACATCACTAACGTAGTGCCAACCCAGGCAGATAAAATGCCGGAATTTGCGGGTCTACGTGACGGAAACTTAGTTAAAAATTCTGAATTAATGCGTGAAAAACCATCCATACATAAGTCAATCAATAAGGTTGATAGCAACCCTAAAGAAATCATTAGTACAAAAACGCCGCAGACTGCAAAAAAAAGATCGGTTTGATGGCTGCGGCGTACAATTAATTTTAATTCTTCTAACTTCGTCATAATGCGGAATCCGATATTTTAATACGTTTCACGGAATCGATTGCGTAAATACATACCGATAATATTAAAACTCAATGTCATTAAAAATAAAACTAAACCGGTAGCAAAAATAGTTTGATAAACAATCGAGCCATGCGGTAAATCACCCAAGCTCATTTGTACAATAAAAGTCGTAATCGTAGCGGCACCTTCACGCGGATCAGTTGTAAGGTTTGGGTTTTGACCGGCCGCAATTGCAACGACCATTGTTTCGCCCACAGCACGTGACATTGCTAAAACAAAAGATGCAGTAATTCCAGAAAATGCGGCAGGAACAATGACACGTGTAGCTGTTTGAAATCGACTCATTCCTAATGCATAGGCACCTTCCCGTAAGCCTGAAGGAACAGCGCGCATCGCATCTTCACTCACTGAAACTACATATGGCATGATCATAATGCCCAAAACAATTCCAGGTACCAGCAAATTAAACCCGCTCAAACCTGGAATAAACTTTTGCAACAGGGGCGTTAAAAACAACAGTGCAAAATAACCAAATACAATGGTTGGCACCGCAGCAAGCATTTCTAATAAGGGTTTTAGAACTTCACGAACTCGATGATTTGCGTATTCACTTAAGTAAATTGCGAAGATTAAACCAAGTGGTATAGCAATTAGCACAGCAATACCGGATGCCCACAAGGTCGCTGTTAGAAGAGGCAGGATTCCAAAATGCGGATCTGAAAACATTGGAGTCCATTGGGTATCGGTTAAAAAATCAAACCAAGATACGGTTGCAAAAAAACCCCAGGATTCTGAAACTAAAATAACAACAATGGCAGTGGTAACAAAAATAGAAAGTAACGCAGTACAAGAAAGAAAAACACGCATGATGCGATCAACTAATCGTCTACGCCGCAAAAACGGAAGCTTTTCCAATTCTGCGAAGGTTCCAACATGTGCTAGTTGCAGTGCCATGCAGTAACTACCTCAAACCTAAATGGAACATATCAAAATCACTTACAGAAAAATCAAGTCATTTTATGATACGGAAAACATCGCCAAAAAAATTGTACGCAAGGATAGGGCTAAATGAGGATGGAGGGAAGCGGTAAGGCCGCTACAAATCACTTTAAACAAAAATGTTTTTTATGATTATGCAGCGGCACTTGGACTATCAAATAACTAAATAAAAAGATCTATTTAAATAGATCTTCAATTTTTACACCAATTTTAGAAGCGCCACCGAAGAAAGTACCAGTAGTACGTTTATCTAATTTTGCTTTAGCCATAGGGAAAGCTGCATCTGGAAGTGGTACATAACCAACTTCTTCAACCAAAGCTTTACCATTTTTTGGATCCACTACGAAATCAGCAAATTTAGACACTGCTGGTTTTTGTTCCATATGTTTTTTATTGAAATACAAAAACAAAGGCCGCGATAAAGGCTGGTAGGTCGCATCACGTGCTGTAGCAACTGTTGGAGATACACAGCTTCCATCTGCTTGTTTAATCGCAACGGTTTTCACTTTGTCTTTGTTTTCGTTAGCGTATGCCAAACCTAAAAATCCTAAAGCGTTTTTATCGGTTGATACACCTTGAATAGTAATGTTGTCATCTTCAGTAGCGGTGTAATCACCGCGTGATTCATGCTCTGTTCCAACGATTGCCGCTGTGTAGTAATCATAAGTTCCAGAATCCGTACCCGCACCAAAAAGTTTTAAAGGTGCATTAGGAAATTTTGGATTCACTTGGTTCCAATTGGTTACCTTCGCTTGCGCTTTTGGTTCCCACATTTTTTTCAATTCTTCTACCGTCATACAGTTAGCCCAATCATTGCTTGGGCTAACGATGTTAGCAAGTGCATCCATCGCAACTGGTAACTCAATGTATTCAATACCTGATTGTTTACACGCATCCATTTCTTCTTTTTTAATTGGGCGCGATGCACCAGCTATATCAATTTCACCACGACAAAACTTTTTAAAGCCACCACCAGTTCCTGACAAACCGACGGTTACGCGAGTACCGGTTGCCGCTTGAAATTCTTCAGCCATAGCTTCAGAAATAGGAAATACAGTACTTGAGCCATCCACTTGAACACCAATTTCATTAGCAGCCTGAGCTTGCATAGAAGAAAGAGCTAGTGCAGTGAGTGCACTTGGTACCAAGTATTTTTTAACTAGGTTTTTCATTGTCGAATTTCTCCTAATGGATGAGGCATTTTTCTAAATCAGTAAAAGCTGATCTTTTGAATCGCAGCGATCATAACGTTGAAATGTGACAGAAAGGTTAAAGCCTAAAATCTTAAGATATACGTTTAAAAAAAGATCATCCATAAATTGAGACGAGCATCTTTACATTGACGCTTTTGATCTTAAACACTTAAATTTTAATCAAATACCCTATGCTGCTATCACCAATCTAAAATACCATTATATTGGTAAAAATAGCTTTTTTAATGGTTATTTACTAATATAATGGTATTAAATTTCTATTGGTGAATCTAATGAGATATCTTGAGCGTATCGGGCATAACTTAAAAAGTGCCCGCAAGAAACGTTTTCCTAAAGATGATTTGCAAGATTTTTCAGTTCGTATTGGAGTAGCGCGTGCCACATTACAGAAAATGGAAAAAGGTGATTTGAGCGTAAGTATCGAAAAATATTATCGTGCTGCTGAAGTACTAGAAATTAAAGAATCATTTAATAAGTTATTTGAAATCGAAAAGAGCATGTTTGATGATTAAAAAAGCGTTTGATATTTATGTTAACACACGAAGTACAAACTGTATTCAAGCCGCAGATTGCATTATTGAAGAAATCAATGGTGCGCCAGTACGTATCGGATTTCGCTATCGCCCTGCATATGTTGAACTAAAAACTGCATTTGCAATTGACCCTGGGTTATTACCTTTAAGGTCTAACGAAATTATTTTACATTGTTCGGGTGGAATGCCAGGTTTTTTAGATGATTACTTACCCGATTCTTGGGGTAAAAAAATACTTACTCGTTTAGCATTTTTTCGTAACAAGCAACGCCTTAATACCAATCGTGCAATTGATTTATTATCTTTAATGAGTGGAAGACATATTGGAGCAATCTGCATCGTTTCACAGGGTGAAAAACCAATTTATGAGTCAGGATTACCAATAGAATTTTTAAAGCACACTGAACAAATTGCTCAACAAGTTGATGATTTTTCTTTAGAGAAACTACCTTCCGACGAATTAGGTTTACTTTATCTTGCAAATTCTGGAAGTGGTGTTGGAGGAGCACGGCCCAAAGCACTTATTAAAGATCATCAGCAAGAATATTTGGCAAAGTTTAATCGTCTAGGACAAGATGTGTATAACAACGCTCGTATTGAATTAGCTTGTTCAGAAATGGCTCGTATTGCAGGTATCAATATCAGTCAAGGCAAAGTTATTGAAGAAGTTAACGGAAGAGACGTGTTGTTACAAAAACGTTTTGATATTGACGATAAACACCGAAGACACATTATTAGCGTAAATGCACTTTTGAAAGATCCCGATACACAGCGCGATCATGGTTTTCATTTTTGCTATGAGGATATTTATCATCTAATGCAGAAATATTCTGTAAGTATCCAAGACGACGCTGAACAATTACTTCGTATTATGCTGTTTAACCGTTGTATTAATAATGTGGATGATCATGAGCGTAATTTTAGTTTTATTTATAATGACACCGGATATTGTTTTGCACCAGCTTACGATTTAGTACCAATTACCGTACACGGCCAATATCATATTGCAGGATTTGGATCTCAGCCCTCGCCTCCTAGTATTCGCGATGTAGAAAACTTCGGCAAAGTATTTGGACTTTCCAAAACACGTATTAAACACTGTGTCGATCAACTCATACATGCACTAGATCAGTGGGAACAATGTGCAGAAGATGCGGGCGCGTCTGAAAAAGATACCATTGCTGTTAAAAAATTCTTCCACTCTTAAATCACAATGAATCACAAAACTTTTTTGCCACTCTACCCACCCACTCTACATTCCATTAAACTTCTAACATTCATTGGGGAGTAGCCGCCTTTTAATTTTCAATTCATTGTTAAATCAAAAGGGCTTACGTCAACATACTTGGTTCTCTAATACTGCGCGAAAAAAAATAGCAACAGTTTTAGAAATACCCACTGCATATTGGTTTCAGGCGAGGAATCTAACTTCGAATCCGCGGAGCATACTTTTGAGTATGTGAGCAGATGAAAAGCGCAGATGACAAAGCATCAAACCAATTTGCAAAGGGTAAAAAGCTCATAGTGAATTAATTGTAGGCGCGAAATCAAGTTTAGAGTCCGCGGAGCATACTCAAAGTATGTGAGCAGACGATAAACGCAGATGACAAAGCCTAACGTTAATTCATGAAGAGCGACAACCATGGTGTAAGCAGTTTTAACATAAATCCTGGCCAGACCTTTGATCACACAACCTGCGGATTGGCCGGCGGGCTGTGTGATCATTGTCTATTATTCCGGCCAGGGGAAAATATCATGTTAGAAGCTCTGTTTATTTCCACCTTTATTATTGCGATTGCTGAAATTGGCGATAAAACTCAACTATTATCTTTTATTCTCGCTGCACGATATCAAAAACCCTTACCTATTATTTTTGGCATATTTGCTGCGACGATTATTAATCATGCGCTTGCAGGATTTTTAGGCAAGTGGATTTCATCTTTTGTTCATCCCAATATTTTGCAATGGATTCTTGGCGTATCGTTTATTGCTATGGGCCTGTGGAGTCTAATTCCAGATAAATTTGAAGATACATCTTCGATAAAAAATCGTAGTATTTTTATAAGCACGTTTATTACTTTTTTTATTGCAGAAATGGGCGATAAAACGCAAATCGCAACCGCAATGCTTGCGATTAAATATAATGCATTAATTATGGTAGTTATTGGTACAACGCTAGGGATGATGCTTACCAACATTCCAGCGGTATTGCTTGGCAATAAAATTAATCAATGGATTTCTATGACTTGGATCCGTCGAATTGCAGCGATGATATTTATTGGGATGGGTGTATTAACGTTAATAAATGCGGTGATGAAATAACTTGCAGATGAGTTAAGAGTAGTTTGCGGCTTAATTTTATAAACAATACTCTATACGCAATACGTTGCTTTAAAGCATACGTTGTCGATTTTTTTCAATAGACGCGTGGATCACGTTTACAGTAGCGGCACGAATGGGAGCATCTTTTGCTAAATTTTTAAATGAAGTCGCATGGATGCTCATTTTTTCAATACAATCTTTTGCCCAATTTACATTTAATCCACTAGATTGAGCCAATTTTATTAAATGTTCTTTACCGGGTAATTTACCTTCTCCACAAACATCCATTTGATGCTCACCTCCAGGACCTTCGCTCCAGGTTAAATCGTAACAGGGTGCAAGTCTCCAACGATGATCTTTTTCTAAACGAAAAGAAATATTTTTTGAATGGTCGTCTCGATTGTTAAAAATAATATTAAATACCGCTCTTTCAAATCCTTTTTTTACTTCCTGCTCATCTCGACATAACAATTGGGTCGCGCGCAAAAATGTTGTGTAATCAACAGAAGATGGTATACGAAAATCAGCATGTAATAGACCTGCCAAAGTATGAATAGGAATTCTCGATCCGTTTTCTCTATCAAAACGCTGGATTCCAAAAGCACCAAATTTTTCATTTAAATCGAAATAGCGTGTGGTAGGTATTTCTAGGCCACATATTTTTGCTAAGTGCGCATATACATTTTCTAACGCACATACTTCTTTGTGCTCATTTTGAGCTTGAAATTTGATAAGCCATGGCAAACCAGAAGAAGAACTTGTACTCAATATAGAAGTTATAGGGTCATAATATGTGAGTACTTTAGGCCTTGCGCCATGTGGAGAGCCACCCAATAGCATCATGGGAATTAAAATATCACTTGCATTGCCATGTAAAATCTCCTGAGCTTGTTCAGCAATTTTAAGTAACTCTAAATCATGAACGTCGTTTTTAAATTCCTCGGCTGGTTCAAAAATAAAAGCGCCTAAAGCTCTATCGCCAATCAAAGCAAGTCTTTCTAAGATAGATATTCCGACAGGATTACGTCCCTGTTTTCTGAATAGTTTGTCCATTAGAATCATGCCCCAGCCATCGGGCAAAGCATCGGCAATAAGTCCTGGCAATCGATATTGATGTACAGGAAAATTACCATAAGCATTTAAGCTTAGCGGTAAATATAAAGGTGAAAATTCAATGGCGTGTTGAATTGCTTCTTGCGAATACTCAAAAAGTAAATTTTCTTTATTTTCAGCCACTGTTCCTAAAAGCCAATGCTCATCCCAACCGGAATAATAAATATCTAATTTTTTCATGGTGATGGCATTCTCTTAAAGTTATTTAATTTTTGATTTTTTATGCCTAACACGACGGCGAGTTATTTCAGATTTTTCCATTTGAGCAATTGATTTAATATTTAATTTAAATAAAGGTTCTAATTCATCGACTAAACCTAAAACAATAACGACGCGAATTATTGACTCAAGAGAAACTTGGCCATTATTTTCAATATTTTTGATAGTACCGGTTGAAACGCCTGCTCGCTTAGCAAGCTCAATTTGAGTGAGAGATTGAGAAATTCGTTGCGTATTAAGACGCTTGCCAATTACCTCACAAATCTCAGAATAAGTAGAAAGCTTAAAGTTCAATATATTACCCTTTAAATCAAAAAAATAGATTTATAAGATATTATCTTAGCTTTTAAATTAGGATAAGCCAAGTAATCAGTTGAGCTAAATAGTATTGCGAGCAAACACTTTAAAATGAAGAAGAGGAAATAATGTCTTTCTAACTTGTTGATTTAACTGAAATCCCGTGCAATGTGGAATTGATTACCAGATTACACGGGATTAACCATAATTCTTAAAAGTACTTTGATTAAAACGCTTCTCCAAGCTTCTAAAACATTCCCAATAGTTTTACTTACGGAACCACGACAGGTGGGAAAAACAACCCTGCTAAAAGAGTGTCCGGATGGCAGAAGTTACATAAACCTGGATAATTTAGAAAATAGAGCTTTCACCCAAAGTGATCCTAGCCTTTTCTTACAACGCTATCCCCCACCAATTATTATTGACGAAGTTCAACACGCTCCTGAATTATTTAGCGCTATTAAAGTGTTTGTAGATAAAAATAAGAAGAAAGGAATATTCTGGCTGATAGGCTCTCAAAGATTCCATCTCATGAGAAATATTACTGAGACTTTAGCGGGACGCGAAGCAATTACCGATATGCTGGGGTTTTCACAAACTGAAATTGAAAACAAAGCAGAAGAAACAGAACCATTTATTCCCACAACTGTGTGGATAGAAAATTCTAGAGCGTGCTCTTCTCACAAATCATTAATGACACTCAACAGAATCATTTGGAGGGCTTTATTTCCAACAATTTGGGTGCCTACCAAAACTGATAAAAATATTGCAGTGATTGGCAGTGATTGCTAGCGACGTTGACCGCGATTTATTCTACAACTCAAATGTAAAAACGTACATTCAACGCGACGCACGCGATCTTACCCAAGTCGGAGATGATGAAAAATTTCACAAGGATTCAATAGAAAAATTTATTAAAGCCAATAAACACTTGATTTCAACCAGCTAAGCTTATCTACAAGTTATTTAAAAGAAATTACTGTGTAGGTAAATTACCATGCTTTTCGTAAAGCGAAGCCATTCTGTCTTAATAATAGTTTTTTTGGGGCTTACTTCCGCTTGTGCTCAACATAAAAGCTCCGAACCTTCACTTTCAAAAACACAACTTATTTATCAGAACTCCGCGTATTGTTGTAAACAATGTACGAAAGGAAAAGCTTGCGGCGATTCATGTATTTCACGATCTTACACTTGTCATAAAGGACCAGGTTGCGCATGTGATGCGTATTAAAATGAGCGTGATTCATGCAGTCAAATTATAATAAGTTTTCTTTATTAAATTCTTTATTCAATAGCCATTTCATTAACAACAAACGCTAATAATTTTTTTGTGGGATAAGATCTTTTAATTTTAAAGTGGAAAATACCTTCTTAGATCCTTCAGGAGTGAGATGAGTATCATCTCTATACAAGTAAGAGCCATCTGGTAACTTTGGAAAATGATTTAAAATTTTCTCCGTTTTTACAATTGTTAAACCTTCATATCCATACAATTGTTTGATCAAATTTTTATACCTTATATCCTGATCTTCAAGCTTCCACAAACTCAAGCAATCATCGACACTATTTTTTTTAAATAAACATCTTTCAAAGACCGGATAATTAGTTCCTGGCAAATCTTCGATAAGCACTACTTTTTTTCCATGCGCTACGAAATAATCTATTGTTTTATGAAGCGCTTTAAATACAGAAATGGGTTGATCATTTTTAAAATCTAATGAAATGTTGTTTGTGGTAGGGTGCAGCTTAGTATTGAAAGAACTATGGACAGAAAATGCAAGAAAAATTGTGTTAATGTCTTTATTCACACCAAGATTTTTATACAATTCATTCATACGATTAAAACATTTAAATTTAGTACCATTGATTTTGTCGGGTTCTCTATCAATATTGATAAATGGAGGACATCCACCCGCACCCATCATCAATAGATTACGATTTTCAACCGCCAATTTCTCAGAAAGGCCAGGGAAAAAATGATTAGCATGCGAATCACCAATTAACACATCCGTAATAGGATTTTTGACGTCAAATATTACGCAATATTGATCTCCGCCATATTTATTTGAACATTCTTTTGTTTTAATTCTATCCATTGACCAAAAAAGCTGTTCTTTAATATGGCGATAGGCAGGATGATGATCAATGAAGCCATTGAATTTCCATATAATCGCACCCACTAAAACAAAAAGCAAAAGAGAAAATATTGAAGAAATAAAAATAAATTTTCTTTCAAATCTATGTTTATTTTTAAAGGGTTTCTCAACTAAGGACCAAGATAAAAATGCTATTGGAAAAATAGTGATGACTAGCATCCATTTTAAATGGATATAACTTTCAACTGGACTGTAGATTTTAGTAAAGGCAATTATGGGCTGATGCCACAGATAAGCGCTGTAAGATAGTAATCCAATAAATACAATTGGTTTTATCGATAAAAACTTGCCTACAAAGTTTTTTTGATTAGCAAACAAGATTACTAGTGCAGTCCCAAGTGTTGGGATCAACGCGTACAGATTGGGCATTAAAATTGAATTGTTATATCTCACGAAAGGAATGACAACTGCTAGTAAACCTACACCACTTAATAGGCCAGAGTATTTATTTTCTAAATTAACTTTTTTAAATGATAGTAATGCTACGAAGGAACCTGTAGCCAATTCCCATGCTCTTGTCGGGAGAACATAAAAAGTCATGTTTGGGTATTTACTGTCTCCCCATAGGGCAAGCACAAAACTTATAGTTATTGTCAATCCTACTAAAACATAAACACCTAGAATTTTCCAACGCCATACAACCAACATAAGTAAGGGGAAGAAAACATAAAATTGTTCCTCTACAGAAAGACTCCATGTATGAAGCAATGGCTGAATTTCAACCCAGTCTGCAAAATAACCACCATCCAACATAAGAAAAATATTGGATGTAAAAGTACCAACACCAACTAAAGATTTTCCATAATTAAGTAATTGAGTTGGATCTAATAAATAACACGCAAAAGGAATTGTAGTTAACACTACTAAAGACATTGCAGGTAATATGCGTCGCGCCCTTCGCTCGTAAAAATTTACAAGACTAAAGTTATTTGCTTCCAGTTCATTTATAATAATTGTTGTAATGAGATAGCCGCTAATAACAAAGAATACATCTACACCAACGTATCCTCCGCTAAAAAAGTCAAAGTCCGCGTGAAAAAGAATTACTGGAATAATCGCAATCGCTCTTAGCCCATCAATTTCAGCGCGGTACTTCAATATAAATATCTCCAATTAATTTGGTAAATGATGATTTGCATAAATATAATGTGCGAGAGAAAAAGTAGATTTATATCAATAATTAATATTTGCTGAATTATTTAATAGCTCTTCATAAATCCTTAAATGCTCTTGCACTACATTCTTCACATCAAATGTTTTTTCCGCAAAATCACGTCCTGCTTTGCCCATTTTTTCGCATCTTTCTTTATCTTTTAACAACGAATTAATAGCTTCTGCTAGAGCATTCGCATTTTTCACCGGCACTAACAAACCCGTGACGTTAGGAATAATCGCATCACGACAACCTGGTACATCGGTTGTTATTACGGCACGGCCACAGGCCGCCGCTTCGATTAATACTTTGGGCAAGCCTTCACGATACGAAGGCAAAACTACGATACATGCGGAAGATAACACGGTATGCATGTCAGCACGCTGCCCCCAGAGTTCGACAATGCCTTCTAATTGCCAACCATTCAATTGCGCTTGGGTTAAGCTCATTGGATTTGCGGGATCAGGCTGCCCTACTAAAACAAAACGTGGGATTTCTTTAAAAGAATAAATATTTCTTTGAATGAATTTAACAGCTTCAATAAATTCTTGAACACCTTTATCAATTAACATTCGAGAAGCTAGTAAAACAATAGGACGACCCCCAGATAACGGCGCACACTTAAATTCATCAAGCTCTACACCAGAACCTCGAATTAATACGGTATTTTTATCAGATAAATGTGCAAATTCAGAAATACTATTTTTATCATCTAGATTTTGAAAAATAACTTTGATATTTGGATGTCCAAGCGCTAATCGATACAGTATGCCAACACACGCTCGACGTAACGTCGCAATTTTGCCACGTGCAATGAAAACAAATCCAAGTCCTGATACAGCCGCAACTACGGCTTTAGCTTTAACAAATCTTGCTACTAATCCACCCAATAACACTGGCTTGATCGTAACGAGATGAATAATATCTGGATTTAATTCTTGGAATATTTTTTTAAATTGCCACATAGTTTGGAAAGCATTTTTAATTCCTGTACTACTCCGGCTAATTACTAACGGGTGCACTTTAAGCCCCAACATTTGAAGCTCTATAAACTTGTCGGTTATTCCTGTAGCAATATGTACCTCATAACCGTTCTGAAGTGCTGCTTGTGCGATCGGTAATCGATGCGACAAAAAAAACCAATCGACATTGGCTACAAATAAAAGTTTTCGTTTTTTATTAAATGTCATGTGCGATTTTCTTCAAGCCATGCTTGAAACATCAACACATTCCACAATTGATATTGCCAATTTCGTTGACCAGACAGATGTTCATCCCATTTTTTTCGAATCGGTGCTGCATTTAAATAACCTTCTTGCTTTAAACGTGATTCATTCAATAAATGTTCAGCCCACTCTCTTAATGGACCGCGCAACCAAGTATCAATTGGCACACCAAAACCCATTTTTGGTCGTTCAATTAATGTTTTGGGAACGTATTTATAAAGTACCTGACGTAAAATCCATTTGCTTTGACCATTACGAATTTTTAAATGCATAGGTAGACGCCAAGCCAATTCCACAACACGATGATCGAGAAATGGAACACGGGTTTCTAAACTCACACCCATTGCAGCACGATCCACTTTTGTAAGAATATCGTCGGGTAAATAACTTAACGTATCCAGCGCCATCATTCGTTGTTCTAGATTTTTTAAATGTGAAAATTCATTTGACGTATGAATGGTTACAGGTTCTTTTGCACCTAAAACAATCTCTTCAGGATTTTTCCATTGCGAAACTAATTTGTGATAAATCGCTTCTGGACTATCTACATTTAATATTTCCGCAAACTTATGCAGCTTGTCACCCGGCTGACTAAACCGTGCTCGCTTTGGTAATAAAAAATCCATAGAATTTAATACTTGAGCCCATTTATTAGGAGAAATAGATAATAAGAAACGAGACAATATGTGTCGTGCAGTTGACGGTAATTTACCAACTTTACGCCAAATAGCAGAAGTTAAAAGATAACGATTATATCCTGCAAATAATTCATCGCCCGCATCACCCGACAGTGAAACTGTGACATGCTGACGTGTCATTTGCGATACCAAAAAAGTTGGTATCTGTGAAGAATCGGCGAAAGGTTCATCGTATAAAGAAGCTAAACGTGGAATAACATCCATCGCTTGTTGAGGAGTGACATATAATTCCGTGTGCTGTGTTCCTAAATGACGCGCAACTGCTGCAGCGTGTTGAGCTTCATTATAATTTGCTTCATGAAATCCAATACTGAATGTGCGTATGGGTTGTTTTGATTGCACCTGCATTAATGCAACAACCGTAGATGAATCAATACCACCCGATAAAAATGCGCCCAATGGAACATCGGCTATCATTTGCTGTGCGATTGAATCACGTAATTGACTGTCTAATAATGCAATGGCTTCTGCATCGCTTCCATTAAATAAATTATTTTGCCCTTGTTCCGCTATTTCTTTAAGTGACCAATAGACTATAGGTTTCGGTAAAAAATCTTTTGGACAATCGATTGGAATTGTTAATGTGGTACCAGGAATTAATTTAAAAATTCCTTTGTAAATAGAATGCGGTGTTGGGATATAGTTGTATCTAAGCTGTAACGCAATCGCATCTCGATTAATATTTCCAACGAAAGCAGAATGTGCACGTAACGCTTTTAATTCAGAACCAAAAATAAAAATATTATTTTGCCAACCATAATACAACGGCTTTTCACCTAACCGATCACGAGCCAAGGTTAATTTATTTTCATGTTTATCCCATACTGCAAACGCAAACATCCCAATACATTTTCTTAATGTATTTTCGATTCCCCAGGCGTCAATTCCCGCAAGTAATGTTTCCGTATCTGAAGTGCCACGCCAAACACATGTTAATTCTTTTCTTAACATGGTGTGATTGTAGATTTCGCCATTAAACACAATCACAAAACGTTCGGAAGACGAAACCATAGGTTGATGACCGGCAGGCGACAAATCAACAATCGATAATCGTTGATGACCTAAAAAAATACTGTTTTGTTCGTTATGCCAAAAGCCAGAATCATTAGGACCACGATGTTGAACAGTAGCGTTCATTTTTTGAATAACATTAAGCGACTCAGCAGTTAAATTTTTTCCAAGAAAACCAGTAATTCCACACATAGGTTTTTTTCAACTATTGACGAAGAGAAGGAAATCGGTCGATGATTCTCTGAGCAACTAAGATTGAACCATTTATATTTAAATGATTACTGTCTCGATAAAAGATATTTTCTTTATCATTCATTTTACAAATCGCATTATCGCAAAATATCGAATCTAGAGAATAAGATTGAATGTTATGTAATAACTTCATGTTTTTTTCTAATAAGATAAAAGATCTTATATCATCCGCAGATTTTTCTTTAAAACAATATGAGTTATTTCTTAAATACTCACCCCATTTGCATTTTTGTGCATGAAATTCAAATTTTGGCGCATTACTAATTAAATATACGTTTATGTCTTTAGATTTTAACTGAGCAATAGTTTTGGAAAGATTGGAGTTGCTTTCAGTTAAATTTTTATTGTGAATACGTCCAACCCAATCCGCTGCAATTATTACAGTATCTATACTTTTACTCTGAAAAATTGAGTCAAAAACATGCTTAAAATTTTTTTCATTAGCGAAAGGAAGATTTGATCGTGTGTAATACGCTACATTCTTATTTTTTAAAATCGAAGCAAAGCCAATAAATAAGTGTTCAACGTGGCTATCACCAATTAACACAACTTCTACATTGTTATTAGGCTGAGATTGAAAACAACGTGTAATGCCGTATACCGATTCAGTCCTTTCAAAAATTTTATTATCTTTGCAATAATAAAAGTTTTCTTTCATAAAATTAAAAAAATAATTTTGACCTACATCCCCATTTAAACCAAAATTTTTAAACCTAGATTCAATACCTTGAGTGAGGTATATGAAAAATCCGGCACCCCCAACTAAAATCATTAACACACTTAAAATCATTGAATTTTTTTTAATTGAGTTAGTATATCGAATAGGTTTTTCAATACAATAAAATGTTAAAGCAGAAATTAGTATTGAAGCACCAAGAACTAACAACTTCTGGATATATGTAATTTCAACAAAATAATAACCAGCAAAAACTAGAAAAATCCAATGCCATAGATATAACGGATAACTTATTTTTCCGAACCAAACAAATACTGATGAAGACAACACAGATTTATTGATAATTGAATGTGAACCAACAGCAATTACCAGCATTGTTCCTATAACAGGCAACAAACTGCCCATGCCAGGCAATACCGAAGTGCTTTTAAACAAGATGAAACTAACTACTATTGCAGAAATTCCCAAAGCTCCAAGAATATGTCTAAGAAATTTACCATATGGCCAGAAATCGGTTTTAATTTGAGTTAATAACGCTCCTGCTAGTAACTCCCAAAAGCGAGACGCTGGAAAATAAAAATTTCCAGAAGAGCCAAAAGTACCAATAAACAATAATAGGAATGAAGCTAAACACA
This sequence comes from Pseudomonadota bacterium, assembly GCA_040386355.1. Taxonomy (GTDB): domain Bacteria; phylum Pseudomonadota; class Gammaproteobacteria; order Pseudomonadales; family UBA6940; genus JAZKFP01. The sequence goes on from JAZKFP010000042.1 coordinate 15,605, forward strand.
ATATTGTTAAAACAATCAAAATATTGAATCTTGTTTTATAAATAGTCCATAGCAAAATCGGCCAGAAAATATAAAATTGTTCTTCTATTGCTAAGCTCCATAAATGAAGCAAAGGTTTAGTCGAAGCATCTGTATCAAAATATCCAAGCTCAGACCATAAAACAAAATTAGAAATAAAAGTTGCACCAGCTAAGACATGTTTACCAAGAAATTGATATTCATAAGGAAACAGTAAAAACCAACCTAGAAGAAGACATGTGATAAGAACAAGAATTAAAGCAGGAAAAATCCGTAAAACTCGTCGCATGTAGAAATGCGCTAAACTAAAAGTATTATTTTTAATTTTATTTAGTAGAATAGTTGTTATCAAAAACCCTGAAATGACAAAAAAAACATCTACTCCTAAGAAACCACTAGTTATTGACTCGGGAAAAAGATGATATAGGATTACTGCAACAACTGCTATGGCACGCAACCCATCAATGTCAGGTCGATATGTTAAATTATCGTATTGATTATTTCTTTGAAATTTCATTTAATAGTTTTGTAATT
>JAZKFP010000042.1:16166-33239 GCA_040386355.1 Pseudomonadota bacterium
GTATCAATTAAACATTAATATTGAGAAATTTCAGACGTGATAAAATCCATATGAGCCTTCGTCACATCATGTGCATAAGAATTTTTATCGTAGTTAAACTTAATAAAATTTGAATCCGATTTCAAAATTTCAGTAAGCTTGTTTTCCATAACCTTAGCCATTGAAGATCGAAAACAACATAAATCATTATCGATAAATAGAAAGGTGAGATTTCGTTGTTGTATTTGATGAATTAAGGCTAAATCATATAATGTAAAACTACTGATCAATCTAGAATTTCTCTGCTCCCAATCACCCATATTACTTTGAGATTTTTTTAAAACATCTCGTAACCCATGAGGAAATTTTCTTAACTCATAGGGAATGGTAGCTGAAACTAAAAAGGTATAATCAATTCTATTATCAATTGCAGAATAATGCGCAAGCGTCCAACCTCCACCTGATAGCCCTACCGCAAAAATCTTTAAATCTTTAGCCGATGAGTAATTTGTTAATGCTACATCGATCGCTTTCTTTAAAGGTGTAAAAAATAAAGATAGGGGATAATAATCTTTATTATTTTCCAAACATGAAAAACTTTGGTGACTACTAATTTCACAACTGCCTAAATTTTTTGGGAAATTATTTCCAGGAGATAAGGGCATAGCAAAAGCTAATACATCACAGCCTGTATCAATAAACTTTTTTATTACATTCTCTCTAAGATGCGCACTTGCCCCATGCCCATCATGCCAAATAACTAAGCAATTTGAATTAGGCTGCATAAAATGCAGCACATTGGAAGAAAATCCCGACCCTAAGAAAACATTGATAAGTTTTACTTTAACTTCACTATCAAAAAGCAGTTGAATATTTTTTGAATTGTCTGAATGAATTTCTTTGACTTTCACTTCTTCTTTTGAGAAATTAGTTAAGAGATTTTTTTCTAAATTCTGCACTACAGTTTCGATGTTTTCGCTTTTCTTAATTCTATAATCAAATTTTATGGAATTGATATTCTTTAAATTATTGTAGTAATCCACAATCAAAAATTCTGTATTTTTAATTTTTTTGTAAATGAATGAATTCTCAGAGCTATTAGTAAAAAAAATCACTAACAAAGTTAATGTTATGAAAATGGTAAAAGCTGTCTTTTTATTTATCATCAATCAGTTTTTTAAAGAATTCATGATGGAAATTTGAAGATGCTTCAAGTGAATAGTGGTTTTTAATTTTTGATCTACCTTTAACACCCATAGCTTCAGACAATGAAACATCCTTGAGTAACTTAATAATGTAGTCTGCCAATAATGCTGTTTTACTTACTTCACACACATATCCATCTGAAGCATGTTGTACAAGTTCTGGAACACCATCAATTGCATATGCAATAACTGGTACATTGAAACTGAAAGATTCAAGAATTGAGGTAGGACACCCTTCACCCCACAACGAAGGCAATACAAAAAGTCGTGCGCGTTGTAACCAAGGCGTTACATCTGAACAAAATCCTTCACAGTGCACATTATCTTGCAAACTATTATTGATAATTGCCTGCTGAATCAAACCATTCATATCATCGCGACCAATAAATACAAATTTTGCTTCTGGTATTTTTGATACAACGATTTTAATTGCTTCTAAAAATTCACGATGGCCTTTACGAGGATTTAAATTAGCAATGGTTAATATTTCACAGGGTCTACTTGATAAGAAAGGAGGTTCGACTGGAATTGATTCAATACCATTATAGATAACCTGAATTTTAGATTCAGAAATTCCGCATTGATCAATTAACGTTTTTTTAGCCGCTTTTGAATTAGTAATCCAACCATCAATTAACCAAAAAGATATTTTTTCTACGAAACGAAAAAAAATATCGAGATGACTATCGCTTGCAGGATTCCAACGTACACCATGTACAATTTTTGTATGAGGAATTAGAAATTTAAAAAGGCGAATCCATAGCGATGCACGCACTCCACATACGTAAATAATGTCAACCGGTTCTACTTTGAGATATTTAAATAAACATTTAATAGAACTAAATAAACCACTTCGTCCATGCGAAGCACCTTTACCTAAAACTATCGGATTAACTCCTTGAGAACGAACCCATTCACACCAAGGGCCTTCACTTTTCAAAGTAGCAAGCTTGTAATCAATTAAGGTTGAAGCGAGTGCCATGCGAGATAAACTACGTTCAGCTCCGCCCAGTTCACTACTGGAAAATACAATTAAAACTCTCACTAATTTTTAGGAAAGTGCCGGTCTTACTAAAACCGCGTAATGCGTGGACATAATTTTGCTGTATAAATCTAAACCTAAAATGTTAAGTGCCAAACGCTCAATTAAGCATTTTAACTTTGAGCTAAAAGGAGAAAAAGGCGCTGATGCGTAATGTTTTTCTCGAAGAATAATAAATCCATTTTCTTGTAGTAATTTTTTAAAAGAATCTTTGGTCCAAAAATTAACATGACCTACAGGATTATCTGATTGCGCTCGACCGGTTAATGTGCAAATTAGATTTTGCATTAAGCACTTTTCTAATGGCACTTCGAAAACAAATAATTCAGATAACGATCGTAATTCTTTTAAAATTTTTGAGGGTTCTGGTATGTGCTCAAGAACATGCGATGAAACAACTGCATCAAATTTTTTATTACCAAGTGTGGTTTTAAAATCATCAAATTTTTTGTAGGTAAGCCCTGATCTAGCAAACATAGTATTTGCATTATCAATTCCTGTTTGGCTGATATCTACGCCACATATTTCCTTTCCAAAACCGTTTTTGTGCATCCAATAGGTAAGAACTCCATTACCACAACCAAAATCTAATACGGTTTCCGGGATTTTTAAGGAATCCCAAACATTTTTAATTGCAGGAAATCGATCGCGTGCTGCTGCGTCAAACGAATACCGTTCTTTATAACTTACGTTCACCCAATAATTTTCGTATAGATTTGAAGTTTGCATTTTCTAACCGTATTTTCTGATGAGTCCAATTTTTTTGGTAAAGCGCACAATCCAAGATCCGAAAGTGGGCCCCGCAATTAATACAACAGTTACGCCTAAGCTTTCTTTCCATAAATGAAAAGAAATCCCCTGACGCCAATTATTTAGTGCGCCCGCTTTACCACCAAAACGCTGATAAATTGCGAGTCTTAGCAATTTTGATTGATACATACGTGGTGCATATTTTTTATATAAATCTCCATAGCGTCTCAATAGTTCATCATAGCAGCAAGAAGTTTCGACTGATTTTTTGGGTGAGTACCACATCGAGGAAACAGAACCCATTTGTGCATCGTGATACGTGCGCAATACTCGATTTGAAATGTAAAAAGGTCCATCAAGTGCAAAATTAATATAGCTTACTACGCCGCACGATTTACGCATTTTTAAATCAAGATAGTTTTTATTTCGAATGTAATCTCCACGAAACATTGGAAGATATTCGCCAGAGTGGCGTTCGTTTAAAACATCTTCTAATGTTAAGAACCCGTTATAAGTTGGTTCTGACGCAGTGATCTGGCCTTTCGTATTTCGACATGCTGCATAACATACGTTAATTTCTACAGGCCATTCTTCTAGAATGTCTTGCAAAGTGATGGGCCAATTACTTACCATTTCATCGTCTGCATCAAGAATGATCACAATCTCACCGCTTGACGCATTAATTCCAGTATTCCTACCAGCACACATGCCACGATTTTTTTCATGAACAACCAAACGTATATGTGAAAATTGTGCAACAACTTTTGCTAATTCAATTGAATCCTGACTTCCATCATCTACAACAATGACTTCTACTGTCCATTGATCAGGTAATGATTGATTAAATACGGAATTCAATGACCGAGAAATTGTTTGCGAGGCATTGTAGGCTGGAACGACAAATGAAATTAACACGCAAAACGTTCCTTGATAATTTTAATACTATTTTTGCGGGCAGAAATTCGCCATGTTTCATCAACAATAAACTTTTCTATTGCTGCCTCAAGTTGTGATTCAAATAGCTTAGTATCACTATTTTGAATGTGTTGATTAATACTTGATAAATGATAGTAATATTTAGAAGGCATAACTCCATTCCAAATAGAAATGGGCGGAGTCAAAAGCGTGCCATTTTCATTTGGCCAAACCATTTCGTGAATTGCGTAAATATCAGTCGCTATCACAGCAAGGCCATAAGATAGCGCTTCCAAAATCACCATTCCAAAAGAATCCACATAGGTTGGATGGATAAGTACATCCGCTTTTGTCATAAATTCTTGATGAATTTGTTCACGCGTAAATTGTGCAGGATGAATATGAATACCTGGACAACTCTTTGCTAATGATTCGAATTTTTCTGGCAAATGAGTAATGATATCAAGATGTCCAGTGCCAAGTCGCTGATACACACGACTAAATGCTTTTAATAAAGCCTCGCCACCTTTCAGTTCAAATTGGGTTCCGACAAATAAAAAGCGGCATTCATTACTTATTTCAGGAAGTTCATGCACTACTTGAGATATTTTCGGATAGTGAACACTCGCTTTTAAATAAACTTGTTCACCAAATAATTCTTTTAAGGATAATCGACACGATTCGCTCATGCAGCGAATCTCTTTACAGCGTTTCGATAAAAGAATATTTTTAATAATCCATCGATATAATGACATCGCTCGTAAATTATAACCCACCAGCGACCATGGATTATCGATATCAATAATAAATGCACCCGAAGCAATAAGCCCACCCCATACATAGACTACGGAACTTAAAGGTGCAGATTTGGGACGAAATTTAATATTTAAAAGAGGTAATATTTGTTTCCACGGACGTTTAATTTTTACTTGTACAGCTTTACTTTTTGGAACCTGTGCGCCAACTCGATTCACTGCAATTTCAGGATTACAAATATTACTTACTGGCCACCGACGTATGGTATCGAGTTGCCGATCTCGGAGATAAGGATGGGGATAGAAAAAAACTTTAATTTGTATATTATCCATTAGCATGACTTAATGATTTAATTCTCATATGTTCTTGACGCAATGCAACAAATGCGAAGATAAGCATTCCCATACCATATTCAGTTGAAGAATATTGCCAACTTAATCCAGAAAAAATAATAGTAATTAAAGCAGCAATAGGAATTGGTGATTGAATAAACTTAAGATAGATAAATGATTTATAAATCATCAAGATTAAAAAAATTCCAGAAATAATTCCATAGCTTACCAATATATCCGTATACATAAAATGGGTACCTGGACTATACGAAGCGCCAACACCAGAGTATGCATGACTTCGAGTTAGACCTTCGTTAATCAAATTCTGAAGCAGTTCACTGTCTTGATAATGTTTTTTAAATAATTCTGGACTATTAAACCCTATAGGTCCATGACCTAACCATGGCCTTTCCAGCAATGCAAGTACTGATGCAGAAAATAAAGATAATCTAGCCAGAGTTGAGACACTTTGTTCCCAGGAGAAAATATCATTAAATCGTGAAGGCATGACTACATAAAACATTCCAAGAATACCCAATAGCAAGATAACAATAGCTGCAGAAAATTTCATTGAACTAAAAAAAGTAATTTTTTTGGTTTTAGTAAATTGCATTATAAGGTATGCAATCATAGGAAGAAGAGCCTGTGTTTTACTTTTATATGCCGCCAACAATGCTGCCATTAAAATAAAAGTTATAACTAGTGCTGATTTCCCCTTTTTCATAGTATCAATAACTATTAAAACAGCAAAAAAAGCTGTAAAAATTCTTAATATTTGAAGATTAATTTCTAGTAGAAGATATTTAGCAACGATTTGCATAACCATTAGAAATATAAAACATATCCAAATATATCTGTGTTTTAAATCAGACTGATTTTTATATTTGCAAGCTGTCATCCAACCTAAAAATACACCTGTAAGATGTTGAATAAAACGAAGTAGTTGATCCAACCTAAATCCGGCATAAAGAAGAGAGTTTAAATACCCAATAAAAAATGAAGCAAGAATTCCTATAAATAATTTATCATTGAATATAAGAAGTAGATTGTTTGATCTTTCATAAATCAAAATAAGCAACAATAATAAAAAAATAATTCCTGACGGAATACCAATTAGAGTTGAACATATAGCGAACAACAAAAATAAAAAATAATTAATATAAATTTTAAACATCAACTTTTCTCAAAAATTAATCAATCAAGAATTATGTATTTGATCAACTAAATTATTTTGATTTAAGCTCCTTAGAAATTTCATGGGCTAAAATTTCTGTGGCATGAGAATTTAAATGATGACTATCTTTAATAAAAACTTTATTTGCCGAATCAATTCCAAGGCAATACCTACAGGGGTTCACCAAAAAATAAGCATGAAAAGTTTCTTTCATTTTAGAGCGTATTTTTTCCATTTCTTTAGAGGTAACAAGTTTTTCAAAATTAGGTGGAACCCACTCAATTACAAGAATGTTAAATCCGTAATTTTCCCCTAATTTTTTAATTTTTTTGAATGACTCATTTACGGATAAAATAGCAATTTTACCGATCTCACTATCTGGATTTTTTAAAATGTACACGGTTGCATCAGGAAGAATTTTTTTAATCTTTTTTGACTTGAAAAAATTTTGTACAACCCATTGAATTAGGCTTGAAGATCGCCATACGGAGCTTAAATTAGCATATAAAAAATTTGGAATCTTAGGCTTTATAAATTTATTTGAATCAGATAAATAGGAAAAACCTGGTTTTAAAGGTGAATTTAATTCACTAATGTGATCAAACAAATCACTTTCATAATTAAATATAATTATCACATTTTTTGGGGTTATACCTTTTAATTTGATATAGCGCTCTAGCAGAAGAGCTTGTTGATATACTCCATGTCCGGTTACAGATAAATTTATCGTTCCTTGCTGAATTTGCTCACCAACTTTATAAGCTAATCTTGATTTTTTGGGTAGTTCCATACCCGCAACTAAACCATCACCTAAAATAATATTTTCAACTTTACCTTCAAAATTGTCTATGATTCCGTTTGAATCAAAATTTACTTCGTAGATATTTTTTCCTGTTAAAAAAGTTACAGTCTTAGACTTGGGAGTTATAAACCCAATTTCTTTATCATACTCAAATAAGGCTGAATAAGAGACTGGATATCCAAGTTTCTTAAAAACTGTTTCACTTACTACTATTATCAAAAAAACAATGGAACAGAGAATAAAGGTTTTTTTTAATAGAGCTTTTAAATTCACTTTTTTAACGTGTATTTTCTAGGATTTTAACTGGCACACCAACCGCTTTAGTTTTTGACGGTATTTTTTTATTAACTAATGCGCCTGCTCCTATCACTGCATAATCACCAATTTCTACACCAGCCAAAATTGTTACACCTCTTCCTATCCATACATTTTTTCCAATTTTTATTGGTTTACTAACAATATGCCCACTAATCAGTGGACCATCAGTGGGCATCACATGATTGGAATCGACAAAGTAACAATCGGGCCCGATAAGTGACCCTTCACCAATTTCAATTAACTGATTTGCATCAATATGAACATTTCTATTCAGAACAACTCTATCCGCTAAAATAATTTGGCCTAATCCACCAAAGGAACAATATGAACCGATAGTGACATTGGAACCAACTTTTAAATAGCGCGAACTGCTTTCGACATTTTTACCTACGCGAATTGTTTTTGGAAAAATCGGCTGACAATTACTTAGGCCAAATACAAATCCTCTTAACGTGGCAAACACTCTGACTGTATAAATTTTTACCAATCGCCAAAAACCATTTCTGTGAATTTTTTGAATTAACATGCACCTGCCAGATTAGATTTCGCTACAGTGCTCTTTCCCAACCATAAATAAAGATAGAAAATTAGCAGAGCATGTATGCAAGTTGTAGCAAGTACGGGGGTGTAATAACCAAAGGTTGAAAATAAAAATGTTATTACCATTAATTTAGTAATTAACTCAATAAAAGAAATTCGAATTAGCGGTGTTGTATTAATTAATGAATACGCAACACCGGCAGGCCAACGTGCAATTGCAAAGAAAAACATTGCACTTGCTGCCAACAGGTAAGGAATTATTCCTGTTGGTGCATTTTCACCTACCCACAGTTTTAATATCCAAGGCCCTAAAATACCGTAAATGAAAGCGGCAGCTCCTGCCAATCCAATCATTAATAAAAGACCACGGCGATAATTTTCTGCTAAGGCTGCTTTTTCACCACGAGCATCCATTGCAATTAAAAAAGGCGCATAGGATCCGGGAATTCGCCACAAAATCAAAATACAAACTTCCGGGATTCGCCATAATAAATAATACGTTGCTGCGATTTCTGGACCAGCAATCAAACCCAGCAATAAAACATCTGCCTGTAAGATCAGCAATAAAATGCCATAAATTACATAATCACGGCCCATTTTGCCGCTGACTCGACTCCACAAATCTTTAAATCCAGGTAATTTAAAAGACCACCCTAACCCATAATTATCTTTTTTCCAAAAAAGCCACGCTAAAATTCGAGTAATTAAAATTCCGAAAATTTGTGCACCAACAACGCCAGGCAGACCCCATTTTGCATGTAAACCCCACAGCACGCCGGCTGCAAAAAAGAGTTGTCCTATCGCTTCACGAATATTGCCTCTTGCTTGCCAATGACGGGCATTGTATGCAGCACGATCAGCGTTATATTCGTACACTAATATAAAATATAAACTGGAAAGAATAACGGCGTGCAGAATTTCAGGATCTTGATACGCGCTGCCTAATATCCAAGGTGAAATAATCCAAAATAAAAAAACTGCTAAAAATGCGTAACCCACATACAACCATTTAGCAAAAATGTATCCCGCACAAAAACCTTTAATGTCATCAACGGCGGCTCTCTCGGCTAATATGCGTGCCATGCCACCGCTTAACCATGTAATTCCAATTGCAGCAAAATTATTGGCTGCCAATATTAAAGCTAGTACACCAAATTTTTCTTTTCCCAAATGTTCTAAATACAAAGGCACTAAAACAAATTGAATGACAATGGTAACGGCCATTAAACCGTAACCTGTCATTAATGCATTTGCAAAATTATGGTTAAGAGGTAATCGTTTTAATATACCTTTAACCATTATTAGGCTTATGCAAGGTATATAAAACACTTGGGTAAAATGCAGCACGCATTACAATTTTTATTAATAATTGTTCGAGACCAATTTTTTTAATTAAACGCAGCATCATAGCAATGCGTTTATAGGCTTTTACTTGGGAGGTATTGCCCTGCAAGCTGTTCACTAACTTTTGCTTAACTCGATTATTCCAGTCTAAGCCATTTTGCTTGAAACATTTTTCCAATCGCCAAGGTGTAACGAATTGAAGATGGTTTAGAAAATTTAAATTTCGTTTTTGACCTTGCAATTTTCCCATAAAATTGACGCTTGCTTTACCTAACAACGGTAAACACCATATTCGCAAATGCGGTTCATAAGGCCAAAAATAATTTGGGGCTTCTAGATGAACATACCCACCAGGCGCTAATACGCGCGCCATTTCTTGAATAACTTTTTCAACATCTTGTACATGCTCAATAACCGTATGACAAATAATTAAGTCAACACTTGCATCTTCTATCGAAAGTTTTTCCCCATAACCCTGGCTAAAAATTGGAGCCCGCTTATTAGATTGAGTCGTCATACTATGTGCAGTAACGACTGCTTCATGCTCAGGTTCTATACCAATAATTTCAGTGTGTGGATAAATAGTTTGCAACGCGAAACAATTTAATCCGGTTGAACTGCCTATTTCTAATATTCTTCTTGGTTCGAAATTATTTAAATCAGAGCGAATTCTATTCGCCGTTGATAAAGCGGAATGCCAACACGTTTGTACATGTGAATTAATATCTTGCGCCTGAAGCTTTCGATCAGCATGGCCATAGTTATCTTGATTTGCTAAAAAATTGTACCAAGCATTTTGCGAACTTTCGGTTAGTTTCATATTTCTAACTTTTTGTAGCAACAATGAGGTAGCCAGAAGTGATTTCGCCTTCTGCACTATTGGGCTTAGGAAATATCGACATGAATAAAGCAAATAATCCAAGCACAAAATTTATAGGATTCAATTTCATAATAAAATAAATCATTCCTAACTTTTTCTTAGATTCAGGACTTGCATCTCCACTGTGTATATTTTTTTTAACTTCATTATTTTGCAATCCATTTCGAATATTTCTAAGCATGCCATAGACTGTATTATTTATAGCCGAAGTGAGTACATTCATTACGCATTGCCAACGGTTGTCGACTGGCGTTACTTGGGATGTAGAAAAGTTTTTTTGAAGAAAAGATTGCCAACCAAATCGTGTAGGACGATGAAAATCAAAAGGCGCACCATGTACATGATTAATAAAAGGTACAACGGATACAAAGGTGCCGTCTTTTTTTAGAATGCGTGAGATTTCTTGGAGGGACATGTTTAGATTTTCAACATGCTCTAAAACAGAAGTAGAAAAAATTATATCGAAGTATTCATCGGGAAAAGGTATTTCTTTACCGTCGTACACAACATCAACAAATTCTCCTGGATAAACATCGATTCCTTTATATTCACTAACACCTTCAAAAATATAGGCAAAAGGCTTCATGCCACAACCAAAATCCAATACTTTAATATTGGCGCCCATTTTATTTTTTAATTCAGATAAATATTTGACCAATGCACGATCAAATGAGAACCCAGAAGATGCAAAGTTATATCCATATTTAATATAGGGATTATGAGAGGTTTTATTTTTCATTGGGTTAGCCATTCTTGAATTGCCAACTGCTTTGCCACAACAATCGCGGGCACATTTCCATTAATAAATTCCTGCCATGTTTTTTGAATGGCATCTTTGGAAAAAAGCCCATCTGCAGTGTTTGGAGATTCAAATAATTCAATCGCTTTCTCTTTCCATGGACCACGCAATAAATCTCGTTCCTGAATACCCATTCCAAAACCACGCTTTGGAGCTTTAAGTAAAGATTCAGGAATTAAATCTGCAACCGCTTCACGCAAAATTGCCTTTAACCACGCAGGGTTATTAAGGTCTGGAATTTTTTTCTCGGGCGACGTGGCTAGTGCAAATGAAATAATTTCTTGATCTAGAAAAGGTGCACGCATTTCAATAGAAGCCGCCATTGCCGGAAGATCACCAGCAATAGTTACTGAGTGCGGATTTTCTACCATTAAACCTACAAAGTTTGATTCGTCGATATACTGTTTTGAAGGACATAATTCGCCCCAATAGCGCATTTGTTCAGCAGCGCGATTGTGCAATGTGTGCAGTGCATTTTGTGATAAACAATGACGCCATTCTTTGCGCGCTAACGTTTGATAATACGCAGCTTTGCGCTGACCTGAATGAGCAGCAAGCCATCGTAATCGCGTTAAAGCAAGCGGTTTTAATAAAGGACGAAAGGGGGAAATGTGATCCAGCCAACGAGAAATTTTTAGTGTCCGAATATGGCCGGAATAACCGTAAAAAATTTCATCAGCACCATTACCTGTTAATACAACTTTTATACCGTCGTCTTGTATCGCTCGGCACAATGTATAGGTGTGTACTAATGGCAGAAGCATAATCGGTTCGCCGTAAATATGTATTAGCTTTTTAAATATGTGCCATTGTTCAGTTGGATCAAAATAATATTCTTTATGAATCGTATTTAATGCGTGCGCCATTTGACGTGCTCGACGCAAATCTTCATCGTCTTTATCGAAACCTAACGCATAGGTGTGGATTGGATTAACCGATTGTTTTTGCATTAGTGCAACTATTGCAGAACTATCGACACCACCTGATAACAAAGCACCCACTGGAACATCGGCCTGCATACGTAAATGAATAGCTTCTTCGATGGTCTGTCGTAATTGCTGCGGGGTGATCGGTACGGACGCAGGCGTTGGATTCCAATAGCGCCATATTTTTTCAACGGTTCCATTTTTTATAATCATTGCGTGACCAGCACGCAGCCGTTTTATGCCATGAAATGCGGTGTAGGGATCTGGAATATGCCGTAAATTATGCAGCAACATCGCTGCAATTGCGTCGTGATCGTAGGAGACGTCGACACCAGGAACGTGTTTTACTGCGGGAATTTCAGAGGCAAAAATAAATGCCGACTTGGTCTGTGCGTAAATAAAAGGTTTTTTACCCACACGATCGCGTGCACAAAATAAAGCTTGTGTGTGTTGATCGTAAATTGCGAACGCAAACATACCGCGTAAGCGAAGCAGCATATCTTCGCCCCAGGCTCGATACGCTTCTATTAAAACTTCAGTATCACTGTGCGTTTTAAAAATTACGCCTGTGTTTTTTAATTCACTTTGTAGTTCGCGGTAATTATATATTTCGCCGTTAAATACGATGTGATAACGATCATCCGACGAATGCATCGGTTGATTACCGGCAGCGGTTAAATCAAGAATTGAAAGTCGATTATGACAAACGCCTAAACGATTATCATTTGCCAACCATATGCCTTCCGCGTCTGGTCCACGATGACGCTGGATATCAAGCATATTTTTTAAATGTTCCGCAATGGCCAGTTCAAAGCTAGGCTTTAAGTAGATACCACCAATTGCACACATTATTTTTTTACTTCTATTGCAGAAAAATCTTTTTTTAATTTATTGGAAAAGAAAACAAAAAACATACCCAACGCTAAACCTAATACGGCAGATAACACCAATATTTGCCCCCTTCTGGGCTTAACTTTTTCTTCAGGAATTACCGGGGGATCTATTACACGAAATACATACCCGTTACGCACTTCAGCCAACATCATAGTTTTGGTTTGTTGCTCTACCAATTGATATAAAACTGTTTGCATTTCAGAAACTTGATTTTTACTAAGTTGCTCTTCTAAAAATTCAATACTGCGTTTGGCTTCGATAACATCTTGCTTACGTAAGTAATTGTTTACTTCATGAACTAAATTTTCTGCCCATTCTTTAGCGTATTTAGGAGAATAAGAATCCACTGTGAGTTCTACAATTCCAGTTTTTGCATCTTCAATAACATCGATGTATTTTTCAAACACACTGTATGCAATCAATAGTGAAGGTTCTTTTTCATAATTAATCCATTTTTTTTCTTGAATATTATATTCTTCAGGATTAATGATCCAGGTTTTAGATTCTTCATCCCAACCCTTACTGCCCAAGAGAGGAATTAATAAATCATATTTTTGAATAAAGTTTTGCAAGAAGGCTCGAGATTTTAAGGTTTCAATTCCTAATATTTTTTTATCAATTCCTGCTGAACCAAGGTCTATTCCGGCGAGTCCTGCAAGGCCTCCCAAACTACCACCAATACTACTTAACGCAGAAGTACTTTCTTCTGCAACAGGCGCTAATAACGCATCTGCTCGATAGACGTTGATTTGACTAAACGCATAAAAAGCACCTAGAAAAATAGTAATAATAGTGATGATTGCAATTTTCCAACGACCTTGCCAGATTGTTGTTATGAGTTCTTTAAGATCAATTTCAATTTCTTGATTGGAGGGTTGATGCGATTGATGTTCACTTGAACTCATTACTATTTCTCAATGATTATTGATAATTTTGTTTTTTCATTCGTCCCTATGGAACGAGGTGGTGGGAGATTTCGTGAAGAGGGCGCTGCGGCCTTTCATCATATATACCCGTAGCGTTTGACCTAATTTTCAAACACTATGGGTATATCACTACCCACAGTTAAAAAATTTTGTCGCAGGCAATAAAATATTTTTTCACATTAGAAAGAGTCAGAATCTAGAGTTTTCATGCAATCCACTTTAAATGTTTTAAGTTTTCACTTTGGAGTAGGAAACTTTTGACATAAAAACTCAACCAACTTTTTCTCGTGCTCTTGTGCAACTAATTTAGTGAGAAGACCTGCATCAACATTCATATAATCATGAACAATTCGGTTGCGAACACCAATAATAGAATTCCAATACAATTTGTCATCTTCTGCGATATATCCCAGTCTAATGACCGCTTGAACTGCATCGTAAGCTGAAACTGGCACCGTCTCATTCGCTGATTTTAAAATGTGCTTTGCTTTTCCAATTGCGTTTTCAGTTAACACTTGAAGCGCATGAAGCATGGCGGTCTCTTCAATTTCATCCAAATTTTCTTTTTTTATCAATTTTTTTCGAAGCTTTTGCAATATAAATGAATATTTATTTGCAATTGCACTAGTTTCTTGATGATATAAATCAATCAACATGACGTGTTTTCCAATCATATTCTTCAAGTTCGCGCCATGTTCTAGATAGAAAATGATACCAAGGTAACTCTTTGCGCCCTTTTAAAACGATACCATTATTAGCAATTACTTCGCGCATAGCTAATCGTGCGTCTGGAATATGAATAAAGTCTATTTTTTCACGAGGTTTATTTAATAGATTCGCAATATCTTCCCTTAGCGTTTCAGTTTTTTCTAACTCCGTTATTACATCTGTATTTCTTTTCCATTGAATAGCAATATCCCAATCACTTTCGGAATGAGTATTTTCTGTTGTTTGGCTACCCACAAGAATTGCCATTTCCAAATTAGAATAATTTTGTAAAAGCTTTTTTAAATTGTCTATCTTAGTTTTTAGCGATGGTGATATATTTTTCATACATCTTTCTATCATTGATTAATATTTGATTAAAGTGCCCCAACTGTTTGCAATGCAGCAGCAGTCGTTGCTAGCTGAAATACAA
Organism: Pseudomonadota bacterium; assembly: GCA_040386355.1. Lineage (GTDB taxonomy): Bacteria > Pseudomonadota > Gammaproteobacteria > Pseudomonadales > UBA6940 > JAZKFP01. The sequence continues at coordinate 30,887 of JAZKFP010000042.1, forward strand.
TTCGTGATACCTGTCCCCATATTATTAATGGGCTTGTTGGATCAATATCACGAGGTACAACAATTGTGTCACCTGCATCAACTTTTTTATAAATTGGAATAAATAAGAAGCGTTTTCTAAACGGTTCTACACTTCCGTCACGGGCAATCACATAGGTTTTACTTTTATCTGCTACACGGCTAAAGCCACCCGATAAATTAATATAATGTTTTGCGTTATGTCGACGCTGAAATAAATGCGCAGTGGTTTGTTGCACTTCACCGAGCACAGAAATTTCCTGGATTTGTCTTGGAATAATCAATCGATCGCCATCGCGCATTTCAATGTCAGCGTAATCTTTACCTTTTAAAATTTCTGGTAAATTTATAACTAATCGCCCGGATGGCTCCGCAGATTCCAATTGACCTAACATTTCTGTGCCTGCTACTGATAATTCCGCTAACTCTTCTTCAGCAATTTTATTTTTCTCATTATTTTGCGTAATGGCTTCATTAATTTGCTTTTGATAACGCTGAATAATTTCAGCTTCACGTTGTTTTAACGATTCACGTAAAAATATAGCGGCCATTGGATCGGCAGAATCCTTTAAACCGCCAGCACGTTCAATGATTTGGGATAAATTTTCTCCCGCTTTAATTGGATAAATGCCAGGAAAGTTTACTTCACCCTCCAACTGAACTTCAAAAACATCTTGCCAGTTTGAAATTTGTTTAATAACTAAAACATCGCGCGAAAATAACGGTGTGTTTAAATTTTTTGCTAAATCAACCGCCATATGATTAACACGATATTCATCACCTGTTAGCAATTCACGGCGCGTAATTTCGGCCGATAAGCTGTAAGCAGATTCTGCTAACCCTCCGGAAAGTGCTAGCAAATCATTAATCTTCATGTCGGTTAATAATGGGTAATCACCCGGGAATTTAACAGCTCCTCGTATTGAAACTACTTGCACATCTTCGGTTTTATCGGCTTGAATTTTTAACGACCAAATAAGTTGCTGCAATATATATTGACGATCTTCATTCACTGCAAAAATATAGACTTCATCACGCGGCAAAATGTGCATAGCTTTAATTACAGGTTGTGTTACATCCAACCGTCGCACTGTCACGCGTGTTGATTTTGGATCGCGTCGCGCAATTAATACGTTTTTACGATCGCTATTTGCAAAGGCGCCACCCGACGCACTCACTAAATCTTCGAATGTCATTGCTTGAGTTAATGGATAAATACCAGGAAATTTAACAGTACCGCGAATTGTGGCAATTTTTGGAAATTCACCTACTGGTGTTTGCATACGTAATTGATTAACAACTGGACGCAACGCCATTGCATTATTGTCTGAATAATTCATGACAATAATTTCATCGCGTGGTTTAAGTGATAAATTTGCGGAGCTGTTTGGAGCACTTAATGCACGGCCTAATTCAATTCGATAAGTTGTGACATATCCATCTTCACGCTCAACACGTCTCAATAAGGCAAATGATAAATCTGGATTTGGCTTTAATACATCAACGGACGGAATAACGTCAGTAACTTTTAAACCTGCACGCCAAGTGAATCCACCAGGTCGATCAACGTGTCCACGTAATACAACAGAATCTTCAACTTGTTTTAATACCGGATAAATTTGCAGAATATCGCCATTCTTTAACGTTAAATCACTCGCTTTTAAATTTTGATCTACTACTGTGCGTTCACCACTGGCACTAACACGATCAACGCGTGATGCTTTTGGATAAGCCGCTGGCGTATATCCACCCGCAAGTTGCACTAATTCACGTGCAGTTAATTGATCTTTAATTTCATAAATTGCAGGACGTTGCACTTCACCGCGAATCGCAACCGTTTGTCCAACAGGTGGAATAAAAATAACGTCGCCTGGTAATAAACGAACATCTTCTGTGGTATCGCCTTTAATTAATAAATCGTATAAATCCAACGTTGAAACAATTTTACCTTTTCGTTTTAATTGAATGTTTCGCAAGGAAGCAACTTTAGTGACGCCACCGCTTGCAAAAATTGCATTGGTAATATTGGAAAGCGAGCTAATGGTATAGGTGCCAGGTCGATACGCTTCCCCCAATACGAATACTCGAATGGAACGCAATGCACCCATCGATATACTTGCTTTAACACCAATCATTTGTTCATCAATTAATTTATTAAGTTTGGTTTTTAATTCTCGAAAATTCATTCCAATAACATTAATTGGACCAATACCTGGCAATTGCAAAGATCCATCACGATCAACCACAATTTCTTCTGTCGTATCTTCTTTGCCGTAAAATTTTACTACAACCGTATCGCCCGGCCCAATAACGTATTCCGCTGGTACAGGAACATT
>JAZKFP010000043.1:0-8485 GCA_040386355.1 Pseudomonadota bacterium
GCGCTGGGTAATTACGGCCAGCTTGTTGTTTAACGGTTGCCATACAGGTTTGGAACGCCATCATATTTTCAAGTGGCGGCAGTTTTAATGGATCCAATTTCTCTTGACGCTTCTGACGATAATCAATTTTGCCTTCGATACATTGTTGTAATAAAAGCAGTGCGCCTTTTAATAAATGCTCGGGCTCTAGAACAGCATCTACTACACCGTCTTTTAATGCTTTAGCTGCATCATGTTGACCACCCGCCGCAATCCACTCGCATGCATTGTCAACACCAACGATACGTGGCATACGAACAGTGCCACCAAAGCCTGGAAAAATTCCAAGTTTAACTTCTGGCAAACCAACTTTTGCTTTTGTTGACATGACACGAAAATCAGTTGCTAGACACACTTCTAAGCCACCGCCCAATGCAATACCGTTAATGACGGTAACGGTTGGGAATGGTAAATCTTCCAGTACGTTAAAAATTTTATTAACTTCCAATGCCCATGCAGCAAGAGCGTCTTCTTCTGCAGCAAAATGTCCCATAAATTCAGTGATATCTGCACCGACGATAAAGCATTCTTTACCGCTGGTTACAAGTAAACCTTTGATGGATTGTGATTTGGTTGACTGTTTAATTGCCGCTAATGCGTCTTTTAGTTCTTCTAGTGTGGTTCGGTTGAATTTATTAACCGAATCCCCTTTCAGATCAAATTGCATTTGTGCAATGCCATCGGCGTCTACTTGAACATTGATCGCTTGGCCTTGATAAATCATTGACGAGTCTCCGTATTTGTTCTCGACGATACAAAATTTACAGCGCACTTTGTCGTCATGTACGCTCAATTGTCACTCGGTTTTTTTATGTACTTGGTTTCTTACGTTATATACGAATCTATAGATGTCGTATTTAAATCACATTACCTAGAAGCTACGGTCATCGTGCAAAAAAACGACTCATTGGTTTCTATGATATTTCTTAATGCAGTTGCAGTAATACCGCTTAAGACAGCCTTAGTATGTGAAACATATTAAAGCGTGAAGTCCGTTCTTTCGAGGCGGAACCATACCATAAGATATCGTCATCAGGAAATGCTATGTGGCACGCCACTCAAAAATAAAAGTTTCAAGAAATTAAACTACTTTGGGTAAAGTCATGAAGCGATTACACTTGAGTTCTAAATTACATAAAGAAAAGGAGAGACAGATGTCTTCTACCGTAGTTGTGCATCCTCAGTTTGATTGGATTAAAGAAACCGACATCCCTTCTTTGGGTGTGAAATTAGTAGAAAGCAAACACCGCAGCACTGGTATGCCGCATTATCATTTGTTATCCGATCAAATAGAAAATGTTTTTCTAATTGGCTTTCGCACCATTCCTGAAGACTCAAGCGGTGTTGCACATATTTTGGAACATACTGTTTTATGTGGTAGTGAAAAATATCCGGTGCGCGACCCCTTTTTTCTAATGCTGCGTCGTTCACTCAATACATTTATGAATGCGTTTACCAGCAGCGATTGGACGGCCTATCCATTTGCAACACAAAATAAAAAAGATTATTTCAATCTATTGTCGGTCTATTTAGATGCGGTTTTCTTTTCAAAATTAGACGCATTAGATTTCGCGCAAGAAGGTCATCGCTTAGAGTTTACAGAACCAAATGACGCTACGACTCCACTGATGTATCGTGGTGTGGTATACAACGAAATGAAAGGAGCAATGAGTTCTGCCTCTAGCACTTTATATCAAACTCTCACTAAATATCTTTATCCCACGATTACCTATCACCACAATAGCGGTGGCGAGCCAGAACATATTACTGATTTAACGCACGAAGGTTTACTCGATTTTTATAAAACCCATTATCACCCAAGTAATGCGATTTTATTTACTTTTGGATCGTTTGATCTTATTGAACAACAGACTGTTATTCACGACTGGGCATTAAAGCGTTTTCAACAACAAGATGTGCATTTCGATATTCCAATTGAAAAGCGTTATTTTTCACCAGTCGTTATTCGCGAAGGCTACCCTGTTCAAGCTGAATCAGAAATGCAAGGTAAAACCCATGTGGTTTTAGGTTGGCTATTACCAAATATTGCTACGTATTCTGACCAATTAGAATGGCATTTAATTAATGAAATTTTATTAGGACACAGCGGTAGTGTTTTACGTAAAGCGTTAGAAACGTCATCATTAGGGGCATCGCCCTCTCCTATTTTAGGATTGATGGATCATTTTAAAGAACCGTCTTTTGCGTGCGGTTTACAAGGATGTGATGCTGATAAAGCCGATGACATTGAAAAAATGATTATTGCTACCTTACAAGAAGCCGTAGAAAAAGGTTTTTCAACAGACATTATTGAAGCTGCATTACATCAAATAGAAATTTCCCAGCGTGAAATTAGCGGTGATAATTATCCGTATGGGTTAGAACTTATATTGGAAGGATTTTCTGCAGCGGTTCATCGACGTGCGCCGGAAGAATATTTAAATGTTGATGCTGCATTAGAAAAATTACGTCAAAAAATTACGAGTAATCCAAAACATTTAACGGAACTTTTACGTGAAGGATTAATTAATAATCCGCATCGTGTTCGCTTGACGTTGGAACCGGATGCTCAATTTAATGCGCGTAAAGAACAATGGGAAACGCAGCAATTGCAATTAGTGCGTGACCAAATGTCGAAGGAGGCTTGTCAACATTTAGTACAACAAGCGCAGAGTTTGACAGAGCGACAAAAGGAACATGTCGATTCGACTGTGCTACCTGAAGTAACGCGAGAAGATATTCCAGAGGAATTACATTTTGCAAGTGGTAAAATTCATTCTATTAAAACCGCACAGAAAACATCAGATATAACAACGTTTGATACAGGCACTAATGGCTTAGTTTATTTAAGTGTGTTTAGTCCGATTGACAGCGAGACTTTAAAAAATTCAATGCCCTGGCTAGGTCTAGTCCCCTCTTTCTGGACTCGTTTGGGTGCAGAAAATTTGGATTATGAACAAATGCAGCATGCATTATCTGCAGAAACCGGCGGTATGAAAGGCTTTATATCTACTCGACATGATATTGATGATTTAAATAAATACTCAGCTTATTTAGGATTATCAATAAAAGCTTTATCAAGAAAATTTCATAATGCTACCGACCTTATGGCGAAAATGTGGTCTAATCCGCGTTTTGATGCGATACAACGTTTAGAAGAATTATTTCGACAACGTCGTGAAGGATTAATTAATAGCGTGACTGATCGCGGACATTCTTTAGCAATGGACGCTGCAAGTGCTGGATTTTCTACGTTGAATTCTATTCACCAAACCTATAGTGGTTTGCAACATATTCAATATATGAAAACCTTGGATACTGTTGAAAAACGTCGTGAGGTTCTAGACACGTTAAGTGAATTTTCAAAATCTTGGTTCAGTCGTTTAGGCGATGCACCTTCTCAATGGTTATGGATTGGCGAAACAGAACATCAAGCAGAACATCTAGAACAGTTGCAAAAATCTTGGCAGCCTAAATACCAAACTGGAACAACCTGGCAAGAAAAAAGTAACTTATCAAAAAATCCTGCTCAACAAGCTTGGTTGACCGATACAAAAATTAATTTTTGTGCGCAGTCTTATCCTGCTGTACCTTTTATTCATCCTGACAGTGGTGCGCTAGCTGTACTTGCGCCCATTTTACGACATGGATATTTACATTCTGCAATTCGTGAACAAGGTGGCGCGTACGGCGGTGGCGCTTCATTTAGTTCAAGCAATGGTAGTTTCTCGATGTACTCATATCGCGATCCGCGATTAACAGAAACTTTTGAAGATTTTGAACGCGCACTCGAGTGGATTCAAAGCGCTGCCCCTACGGAACAGATGTTAAATGAAGCAGTTTTAAGCACTATTGCATCAATTGATAAACCAGGCTCACCAGCGGGTGAAGCACGTTCGGTTTTTATAAATCAAATTCATGGGAAGTCAGTGCAAGACATCAAGAATTATCGCCAACAAATTCTTGAGGTAACTTTAGAAGATGTGAAACGCGTTGCCGCACACTATTTATCGAGCAAAACGCGACATCGTGTCGTAATTACAGATCCAATACGCTGGGCTACGAAACACAATTTAAAAGATTTTGTGGAAATTACACTTTAAAAAATCACTAAAGTGGGTCACATAAAAATTTTATCGATATTTGTGATACACATACTAAATGCAGATAAATTTATCAAGTATAGAAATTTAAATAAAAAGGATATTTAAACTGATGAAGACTATTCACAAACATCCATTACCTATGCCCGGCGAAACTCTGGAATTAGATTTATCAGCAGAAGCACGAGTTGTGACAATGCAATTTATGAGTCAAGATAAATCACTTTATATGTGGGTAGAACTACCAACTGATGTACAAGCAAAAACGCAAAAACGTAAATTTAGGGTTTTTAAAACAGGTGATGGGGTTCCAGATGTTGATATTTATCGCGCAACTGCTATCGATCATTATTTTCCAGAGGCGTATCACCTTTACGAAATCCCCTAACTTACCAACATGTCGAATGTAGATTGATTTACTCGATAGGGTAAAGTCTTTCATCAAAAGACTTTACGGAGCAAAGCCCGCGGAGCGTACTCAAAAGTATGCTAAACCTTTTCAATAAAAAGGTTTAGGGCAAGCAAACATGCAACACTTGAGAAAAATAATCTATATCCGGCATTACTAAAATAAAAAAACCCTTCATTTAATTAGAATGAAGGGCTGGGCGGGCGGAAACAAGTTATTAAGAATAATTAATGGAAATAATATTGCAGGCCAATTCCTGTAGAATCATTTTCAATAATATTGGTGCCAAAGCGAAAACCTACGCTAGGCACTGCATTTTGATTTAAATAATTCGAGTAGGAATTATCGGAGAACTGCTGTAAATAATCAGCTTGTGAAAAAGAAGTAGGAGCAACTAGTTGAATCATAGAAGCAAGTATTTCTAGAGGCTTCTTTGAAAATGTCTGTATTATTGAAGGACTTTTTAAAAATGAATTTTCTTCAGATTCAGGGTAATAATCTTGAGAAGAATATTCTGCACTAGCTAAACCAGGAAAAATACAACCAAATACAATAAATATTGAAATTAATAGTGGCCGACGCATAGAAAACACCTACTTTAAAGATTGAGAACAGCGAGTTTCGGCCAGACGCAGCCTTGATCTCCTTGACTGATAATTTCACGATAGCAAACAGACCTTTAATGGCAAGATGATTTGTTTTTAAAAACAAAAACTGTGATCCAGTTTGCATTAATGGATCAAATTCAATGAATGGGAACATGGATGTGAAAAAAAATCGGAAATATAAAACCTCATACCCTAAATTTAATCAGTCAATTATTAAGCCTTCTCATATTTTTACCGAAATCATTACCGCGGTCATGATGTTGATGGTAAGTCTTGGAATTTCTTGGGGAATCTTAACCGCAACAAATTTCGCTTATCCATTTTTTTACGAAAAAATGGAAATACAGAATTTTATTGATCATTTTGCAGCGTTAAATGAATTTGGAAAAGAAGATTTTGCCAAATCAAGCCGTAATGAACGAATTACTATATTTCAGCACATAGTGACTGAAATTCATCAAAAGCAAACTGCTTTGTCAGAGATTTCATTTAAAGACTCAAAAAATAAATCAATCCCCTTTTTAACCAGTAGTGAAGTTACTCATTTACAAGACGTAGCAAAGTTAATACGGTTGTTTCTAGCAACGAGTATTGCCAGTTTTATTGGACTTATTTTAATTCAAGGAATTGCTCATTATGGTAAATGGCAATTAAATCTTTGGCGGGGTGCTGGATTATTATTAATAACCATAGGAACTTTATTGGGTGGCTCGCTATTAATTTGGGGATTCAAAACAGTTTTTTACACTTTACACGCATGGATTTTCCCAGCAGATCACGCATGGTTTTTTTACTATCAAGAATCTTTAATGACAACTCTTATGAAAGCCCCAGATCTATTTGCAGCAATCGGCATACTCTGGGGAGTTATTAGTTTAGTAACTCTCGTTTTCATCTTATGGATTTGGAAAAAAATTTCCGTTAAGGCATTTCAGACGTATTTCTAATATTGATTACCTGTTGCTCCAATTGATCTAATTTTGCGTTGGTTTGTTTGCGAAATAACATAATAGATTCAATCTGTTGACTTAACTGATCAAATTGCTCTTGCTGCTCTGCTAGTCGATTTAATTGCGGTGAAACGGATGCAAAGCGCTCATCTAATAATTCAGTGGATCGTGTATTTTCTTGACTATTAATTTGCAGTAATTTGAAATCTTGTTCAAATTTTTTAATTAATTGATTGGCAGACTCAACCTGAGCTTGCATCGCATTCACTGCAATTTTCGATTCTGATATATTGATTTCAAGCTGACTAACGTTTTTTGCAAGCGGATTATTTTCAATAGAATTTTTTGTTGTAGAGAGCTGAGTACTTAGAGAATCAATTTTAGAATTTAATGAAGTTTGTAGTTCTCCTAAACTATTTTGAGTTTTCTTTATCTGACTTTTAATATCTTCAATATTTTGCTTGAGTGTTTGCGCCTCAGTTTTTAATCCAGAACTGGAAGTTTCAATTTGTCCTAGGACTTTTGCCTGTTGTTCGTTCCAAGCAGCGCCTGAAGCAGTTAATTGGGATTCCATAACTGTAGAACGTTCAGATAGTAAAGAAATGGTTTCTTGTGCAGCAAACAAACCGGATTGCAAACGACTCAGCTGCCACAAACACCCCAGCACCAATAAAAGTAAAATTCCCGTCATATACAACACGCTATTGCGACTTAAAAATTTTTCCTGTGATGAGCTAAGAGATGTAGAACTATAAGAATCTGAATCACGAACATTTAATAATTCATCATGTGGCACTTCGTAATCAGAAGCATCGTCTTCAGAAGAAATTTTCGGTTCAATTCGTCGATAAGAATCTTTATCGCTCATACAAATTATCCTTAATGCTTCACTATGCCCGTATTTCAATTTTGAAAAATCATGCCATGATTTATGCATATTTTTCTACAGCAATCTGACAATCACGTTCTACATAACAGTAGGAACTGCTCGACCGTGAGAAGGAAGAAGAATAGCGCATATAATAATACCAAGCACTGCGGAACAAATAACGAGAGATAAATCCATGCTTGTAGAAACTAATTTAGCCATTTTTTTCTTAACTATTTTTCTAGCTATTATTGTTTTAGGTAGTCAACGATTACACAGTTCTTCAACAATTTATCATAAAGCTCTGTCCTTAGGTGCAACCCTAGCTGCAAGTTTCAGTGTTATTCACTTTAATATTTTTTCTTCAAATATTATTTGGTTTAGTCTTAGTTTCATACATTTTTTTAGCATTCTTATTTATGTGCGAACGTTTAGTTCTAAGATTATTGATAGGAATGCATCACATTCAAAATTTATTTCAGATTCTATCAAAAATTCTACTGTTCACTCAATTGAATTTAAAAATAAGCCTATAATATATTTTTTTATTAAAAGTAATACTTTTAAAAATGTTTGTATATGGAGCAGTCTTTTAGTGTATTGCTCTCCTTTTATTGCATTGTTCGAAAATAATTTTTTGATTGTTCTGTCATTAAGCCTGAGCCTATTGGCATTAGCATTACTCACTCAAATTGCACAAAATATATATCATCTTCACCAACGCGATGAACTATGCCAAACTACACATCAGATTATTCAAAAAATGCTACAAGACTCAGATACCTATGCATTACGTAGTATTAAACAATATTTAAAACCTATAGAAGAGTATTGGATAAAGGAAGATGAGGCCAATACTGAAATTGATACACCTCAATCTATTAATAAAAGCTTAAAAAATACATTCCAACATATTCGTCAAGCGTGTAAAAATTATCAACATATTCATCAACTATCGGATCAATTACGAACTCCCATTAACGAAATCGTAACTCCACTAGAAATGGCTTTTTATTTGGATAAAAATTCTTCTCAAACATCAAGATTAGTGGAACTTGCGTATCAAAATGCCAAAAATACTTTGGCAAATATTGATCGAGTTATGGAAGTTCAAGAAATTGAATCGGGTAAAATTTCGGTAAATTTTGCACCTTTTTCACCTTATAATGAAATTCAATCTGCAATCCATTCGATAAAAGTGAAAGCTAAAATTAAACAATTACAATTTCTTTATAAAATTGATCCCACATTAGATGAAAATTTATTATTAATTAGTGATGGAAAAAAAATTCAACGCTTATTAGTAGAGGTATTAGAAAATGCATTACGAACTACATCAAAAGGTAAAATTGAATTACAAGTTTCGATTACACCCTCCAATGTTAAAGAAGAACTTCCTCTAAAAATTACCGTGCAAGACACAGGTTCAGGACAAATTTTTAATGAAAATCACGATTCCATTCCGTTAACAGAAGATTTGTTATTTAATAAACAATCAATGCAACATC
>JAZKFP010000044.1:0-23202 GCA_040386355.1 Pseudomonadota bacterium
GTGCACGCGTTTCCCGATGTTTTGGAAATTGACTTGCCGCCAAAAATAAACCCGCCGCGCCATCGCGTAATAAATAAAAATCATCACTTTTTTCACAGCGTAAATGCGGCATCTTTATTGGCTCCGCTTTTGGTGGAGCGGGTTGACCGCTTTTCAATAATTTACGTGTATTTTTACAGTCAGTTCCAGTACAGCCAAAATATTTACCAAAGCGACCGGTTTTTAATTGCATCTCACTGCCGCATTTATCGCATTCAATAACCGGTCCTTCGTAGCCTTTAATTTTGAATTGACCGGCTTCAATATCATGTCCATTGCAATCGGGGGCGTTACCACATAAATGCAAACGACGATCCGCGTCGATTAAAAAACTATCCATCGCTGTATTACATTTCGGGCAACGACGCTTCGCACGTAATTCATTTACTTCCCATTCGTCGCTATTTTCTTTTACAACTTCTTTGCCAGGAATTAAATTAATCGTGGTTGTACAACGTTCTTTCGGTGGCAAAGCATAGCCTGAACATCCAAGAAAAATTCCAGTGCTTGCAGTGCGCACTTGCATTTGTCGACCACAGGTAGGGCAAACAATATCGACATCCACTGGTCGATTGGTTCGCATACCGGTGTCTTCAAGACTGGCGGTTTTTAATTTAGTTTTAAAATCGCCGTAAAAATCATTTAAAACTTGTCGCCAATCCAAATTATTATTGGAAATCTGATCCAGTTTTTCTTCCATTTTTGCGGTGAAATCGTAATCCATTAAATTACTGAAGGATTCAAACAAACGATCGGTTACGACTTCGCCCATTTTTTCAGCGTAGAAACGTCGATTCTCTAATTTGACATAACCGCGTTCTTGAATAGTAGAAATAATATTTGCATAGGTGGATGGACGACCAATACCACGTTTTTCAAGTTCTTTTACCAAACTTGCTTCTGCAAAACGTGAAAGTGGTTTTGTGAAATGTTGTTTTGGATCAAGTTTATTTAATTTTAATTTCTCGCCGACTTGAACCAAAGGTAATTCTGGTTCATCGTTCGCACTGGTTGAAGCGGACATCACGCGTAAATGACCATCAAACATCATTACACGACCACGCGCTTTTAAATCGTATTTGTCAGCTTTTACCCAAACGGTAGTTGCAATAAATTTTGCAGGTGTCATTTGGCAGGCAACAAATCGTTGCCAAATTAATTCATACAGTCGCTGTGCGTCACGCTCAACCGATTGCAATTGATCTGTTAACAATGAAACGTCTGTTGGACGAATCGCTTCATGCGCTTCTTGCGCGCCTTCTTTGCTGGAATAAAAATTCGGTGTTTCTGGTAAATAATCTTTACCGTATTTTTTACCAATCCAATTACGCGCTTGCTCCAATGCATCTTTGCTTAAGTTGGTAGAGTCCGTACGCATGTATGTAATAATTCCAGCTTCATACAAACGCTGCGCCATAGTCATGGTTTTCTTAACAGAGAATCCTAAACGTGTACTTGCTGATTGCTGCAAGGTCGAGGTAATAAAAGGCGGAACTGGTCTTGAGAGCGTAGGTTTTTCTTCTTTGTCGGAAACGGTGTATTCAGCATTCTCTAATGCTTTAACCGCTGTGTCTGCATCCTTCGCGGTTTTCGGTTTAAAAGATTCACCTTTGTGCTTCATTACCATCAAGGGTAAAGCAGATTTTTTCTGCGTTTCAGTATGCGCAAATATTTCCCAATATTCTTCGGGAATAAAAGCTCGAATTTCTCGCTCGCGCTCAACAATTAATCGAACCGCCACCGATTGTACTCGGCCCGCAGATAATCCACGCGCAACTTTAGCCCAGAGCAATGGTGAAACCATATAGCCCACGACCCGATCTAAAAATCGGCGTGCTTGTTGCGCGTTCACGCGCGGCATATTGAGTTGAGTAGGTTTTGCAAACGCTTCTTGAATTGCGTTTTTAGTAATTTCATTAAAAACTACCCGTTGATAACGAGATGGATCACCTCCAATTACTTCACTCAAATGCCATGCGATAGCTTCTCCCTCACGATCTAAGTCGGTTGCGAGAAAGATACGATCAGCTTGCGCCGCAGCTTTTTTTAAATCTTCGATAACTTTGGTTTTATTGGGCAGGATTTCATAATGCGCTTTCCAGTTGTGCTCTGGATCAACCCCCATCCGCTGAATAAGCGCATCGTGTGCTTTGCGATTTTTTTGTGCGAGTTTTTCTTCAACCGATAAACTTTTATCAGTGGTTCCTGCACGTTTACCAGGTTTTGCTTTAACACCGGATCCCGATACTGGCAAATCACGAACATGACCTACGCTCGACTTCACGATGAAGCCTGCTCCAAGATATTTATTAATCGTTTTTGCCTTTGCAGGTGATTCTACAATCACCAGTGACTTTGCCATGTCTCACCGCTATTAAAATTGTATGTATACCCGTAGCGAAGGAAAATTAGGTGTTCATCATGATCTTTTTTCCCGTTCGCTGTGTTGCCTTTCCTTGCGTAATGCTTTAGCTACGCATCGTCAAGGCGTCGTACGATCGAAAAAAAATATTCATGCTTCACCGCTACGCTTGCCCTAATTTTCATCCGCTACGGGTATATGCTTTGATTTTCTGGTTAACGTCAAGTTTGTCTACACTTATAAGAGTCATGCATTTCGGGTATTAGGTTGTGCTTTATATACAAAAGCTCAATTCATTAATAGCTGCAATTTTGCGAGTTGCTGAATTTTTTCTTTATTTAACTCTGTGGGAGATGACGATTGGAAATCACTTCCAGTAATCTGATGATGTTGGTTTACATCGTAATTGGCTCGCTTACCGCAAGCCATTTTGCATACCGTGCCTACATAAAAGGTATGGAAAAAGCCCAAAAAGCATATCAACAAAAGCAGTTTGCGTATTTGATCCAAGAGGCATTGGAAGGTCTTAGTAGCATTAATCATCCGGCATCGCTAACGCAGTTTTTTAATGAATTGTTGGTTCGCACTTTGGAATCGATCCAGCGTCTTGATTCTAATCAAGAACAAACGCGTTTAATGTTGGAAGCAGCTAAAGAATTAGCGCAGCAGCCAACCAAAGCGAAATCCGTTCATACAGCTACTACCGATGAAGAAATTAAAGAACAGCAAGGAACGATTTTAAAAACAATAGAAGCCTTAACGATTGCTCTTGAAAATAATATGTTGAGTGAATCAAAGGTGCGAGAATGGCGTGGACCTCTACAAAAAGCCTATCTTGATATTGAAATTAATGCGCATCGACATCGAGCACGTGTCGCTAAAGAAAAAGGTCAACACAATATTGCAATTACGCACTTACGCATTGTCTTAAATAAACTCACTCAGCAAGTTAATCCGTCTACAGAACAACGAAAAGATATGGAAGATGTTAAAAATCAAATTAGTGATTTAATGAGTGAAGCAGTTAAAGCACATGCAAAAAAGAAAACAGCGAATCCAGAGTAAAATGAATGGATTTTCAATTAATTATTAATTGAAAATAGTTTCAGGAAATTAATATACCGAATGCAGATTGGTTTTCTCAGGAGAAATGTTTTATAAATAGTGTTGTGTGGGAAAGTACATGCGGGCGAATGATTATTCGCCCCTACGGTGTCCGTCAGAGATTGAAATATTTTTAGGAAAAAGATCATTATGCGTAGGGGCGAATAATCATTCGCCCGTGTTAAACGCTGCCTATTACGTATTAAATATTTGAAAAATTTTTTAGGAAATCCCATGTGCGTTGGATATATATCCAAAAAAAGGATGCTTAATAGCATCCTTTTTTTTTACAAACATTAATCTTAATTTGTCACGCCTTTTAATTTTAAGCGATACGCATGCAATAAAGGTTCGGTATAACCACTGGGTTGCACGCGACCTTTAATGACCAAATCTTTTGCAGCCTGAAACGCTAAGCTTTTATCAAAATTTGGCGCCATTGCTTTGTAATGTGGATCATGTGCATTTTGTCGATCAACCACCGCTGCCATTTTTTTCAAGGTAGCAATTACTTGTTCTTCAGAGCAACAACCATGATGCATCCAGTTAGCAATGTGTTGGCTAGAAATTCTTAAGGTCGCACGGTCTTCCATTAAACCGACATCGTTAATATCTGGCACTTTGGAGCAACCAACACCTTGATCAACCCACCGCACTACATACCCCAAAATACCTTGTGCGTTGTTATCCAACTCTTGTTGAATGTGTTCGGCCGTTAATTTTTCATTACCAAGCAAAGGTATTGTTAAAATATCGTCGAGCGATGCACGTGCACGTGACATTAACTCTTCTTGTCGATGTGCCACATTAATTTGGTGATAATGCATAGCGTGTAAGATTGCAGCGGTCGGTGATGGAACCCATGCGCAGTTTGCACCCGCCATTGGATGTTCAGTTTTTGTTTCCATCATTTGTTTCATTTCATCGGGTTTTGGCCACATGCCTTTACCAATCTGCGCATGACCTTTTAAACCACAAGCTAATCCGATATCAACATTCCAGTTTTCGTAGGCCTGAATCCAAATTTGCGCTTTCATCATAGATTTTCGTACGAATGGACCGGCTTCCATACTGGTGTGAATTTCATCACCGGTACGATCTAAAAACCCAGTGTTAATAAAAATAACGCGCTCTTTTGCTGCCTCAATACAGGCTTTTAAATTAACAGTGGTACGACGCTCTTCGTCCATAATGCCAATTTTTAATGTATTTTTTGCAAGACCTAACACGTGTTCAACACGATTAAAAATTTCAACCGCAAATGCAACTTCTTCTGGACCGTGCATTTTTGGTTTTACTATATAAACACTGCCAGCGCGTGAATTACGTGGACCTTCTTTACGTTGCAAATCATGCATTGCGATTAAACTGGTAATGAATCCATCCAGAATTCCTTCAGGAATTTCATCGCCTTGGAATACGATTGCATTGTTTGTCATAAGATGGCCAACATTGCGAACTAACAATAAACTACGACCGCTCAATACTACTGCTTTACCGTGCGCACCTTGGTATTCGCGATCTGGATTTAATGTACGAGTCATTTGCTGACCGTTTTTCAAAAATTTCTCAGACAGTTGACCGTTCATTAATCCGAGCCAGTTGCGATAGACTAATGCTTTATCTTCAGCATCAACTGCAGCAACCGAGTCTTCACAATCTTGAATCGTAGTAATTGCAGATTCCATTAGAACGTCTTTAACGCCCGCAGGATGTTCTTTTCCAATGACGCTTTTTGCATCGATTTGAATTTCAATGTGCAAACCATTGCGTTTTAATAAAATAGCAGTAGGATTTTCATCGCCGCGATATCCGATAAATTGTTCAGGATATTGCAACGTTGATTGTTGATTACCGCATTCAACTACTAAGGTTGCTCGTCCATCTTTAGTGACAACTCGATACGCCGTTGCACCCGCATGACCACCTGCAGTTAATGGAAACATGTCATCCAAAAATTGCGCTGCACGCGCAACAACTTTTGCGCCACGTACTGGGTTGTAGGATTGACCACGCTCTGCGCCGCCTTGTTCAGCAATAACATCGGTACCATAAAATGCATCATACAAACTACCCCAACGTGCGTTGGCTGCATTTAATGCATAACGTGCATTCATAACAGGAACGACTAACTGCGGCCCTGCTAAAGTTGCAATTTCTGGATCAACATTGGATGTTGTTACGGAAAAATCTTTTGGTTCTGGTAATAAGTAACCGATTTCTTGTAAGAATTTTTTGTAGGCTGTTAGATCAATTGCTTGACCTTGATGCGCGCGGTACCATTCATCTAACTGTGTTTGTAAATCTTCACGACGTTGTAATAATGCTTTATTTTTAGGCATTAAATCCGCAAGCGCTGTTTCTAAGCCTTGCCAGAATTTTTGCACATCCACGCCTACCTGAGGCGCTACTTCTGCGACCAAATCCGCAATTACTTGCGCAACCTGTAATCGACCTATCTCAATTCGTGCTGTCATAGTCTGCCTCTTAGCTACATATACATTGTTTCGCGCAAAGCACGATCAGAGAACGATATTCCACTCAATTTCAAAGTGCGTAGCTTACACAATCGACCATAGGTTTGTTAACTCTAAGCAAGCTTATTTTTGACAAGACTGATTACAGAATGGGACAAGGTAAATCACATGTAAATTGGAACGATATAAACTGATTGCGTGTTGAATTTCTAGTGCAACGTCTTGCGAACGATGTTGCACGCGCTACGAAATAAGCCCGCGCAGCATACTAGAAGTATGCAAAACCTTTTTGATTAAAAAGGTTTTGAGCGAATAAGCAAGCAACAACCTAGAAATTCAACACGCAATCAATTCACAATTTTTTTGCGGCAATGCGGCGCTCATAAAAACTTAGTATGGGTTGACTTGAGAACCCATGAACCAAAATACTCAGTGCTATTACCGAAAGAGTTATACCAACTGCATCTGTTACGCGATCATTTAATCCATTATTTAGGGCATAACTTAAATAATACAAACTGCCGATTCCACGAATTCCAAACCATCCCATCATCAACCGTTGCATGCGATTAGTTGGAGTTTTCATTAAAAAAATCAAAGTTGCGATAGGACGAATCACAAAAAATAATGCGCAAGCAAGTGGAATTGCACGCCAATCCCAATACATTGTTAGAGAAGCGCCTACTAACATTACAACCATTACTTCAAGAAATCGTTCTGCTGTATCTGCAAATGAAATAATTTCTGAAACCATCATGCCAGCGGCTTTTGAAGGATGATTTAATTCATCTCCACTGGGTTTTTTGTTAGTAATATGTTCAGCAGGTAAATCTCTGTTAGGTTGAGAATAATGGTTTGAAGATTTTGACTGATCTGCCGAGGACAATGGATTATCTTTTATTGTTTTCATTTCCGCTTGTCGAAAACCTAAGCCTGCAGCAAATGCCGAAAGAAATCCCCATGCACCGATTGTTTCAGCGCCCACATACGAAAGCGCTATAAGAGATAATGCTAAAAAATCATTAGGGGCGTCGTTATCTTGATGACGGGTGCGTAAATAAATTGCGACTCGCGCAACACTTTTTGCTAAAAAATATCCAAATAACAATGCTACAGGTATTGCCCAGACCAAACGATGCAATGCCCATTCACCAACCCAAGATCCTAAATTATCGTGTTGCGCCCACATCAATGCAAAAACGACAAATGGAAATGCAGCACCATCATTAAATCCGGCTTCACCCGAAAGACCATATCGCATTCGATCATGATCTGCTGCGTCATTAACGGAAACGGTACTGGCTAAAACTGGATCGGTTGGAGCAAGAATAGCTCCTAATAAAAAAGATAACGGCCAGGCAAAATCAAATACAAAATGCGCAAAACAGGCAACACCAATTATTGACACTAACATAACTGGACCCGCCAAACGAAATGCAGCAGTCCACGATTTATCACGCAGCGGTAAGCGCAATTTCAAACCACCAATAAATAAAGAAATAATTACCGCAATTTCAGTTAAATGCTCAAAAAAAACTCGCCATTCAACGAAATTTATAGAAATGATATTTAGTCCTATCGGCCCGATAATTAAACCGATAATTAAATAAATAACAGAAGTGGTAATAGGCAGATTTTTCAGATAGGCCGACGATAAAGCCATTAACAGCAGTAATGCGCCAATAAATCCAATCCAAGCAATAAAACTCATATTGCTAACCTTCTTATGGGTTTTATGTATGCATGATCATTACCTTGGCTTTAATATTAATATTTTCAGTTAGTCGAAAAACTAATTTACCCGCCAAACGGAAGGATCAATACACAATGTTCCACATAACTTGTCGGTGCGTTGGAACACTTCTAAATTTTGAACGGTTGAAGAATCATCAACAGAAGCTAGGTACATTTTAGTATAACGGTTGGATAAATTTTCAGATGCAATGAAATTTTCTTGCGGTAATAGAGTGGAAAACTTCTCTGTAACCCATACACCTTCAGCAGTAGTATTTAAAATACGAGCAATATGGTAATTTTGCTTTTCTTTATTATGAAAATATAAAATTTCTTTTTGGTTTTTTAAACAATATTCTTTTCCATACAATAATGGTTTAATTCTTTCATACAATCCATTCACTGTAAGTAACTTACTTTTCAATATCTCACAAGAATCAACCTTAAATTCTGAATTTTTTTTAACCATCTGATTATTTTTATCAATGGTTCCTGGATTTAACTCATATAATTTATTAGTTTTTTTTGCAGAACGTTCAATGACACGACCAAGCACCCAATCTAAAGAAGATGGTACATAAGGACCTTCTTTTTGTTTTCTTTTTTCAGATTGCTTAACATGCAAACATACCAATTCTGAATTATTCGAAATAGTACTGCTTTTACGAATAAGATTCTTTTGTATATCAGAACATCGCTCCTTATCACTTAAAAATGGCACTTTTAATTTATGCTTTGCAGTGAAATGAACTGTTTGCTCGGTTGTATTGATTGCCAATTTCCATATTTTCAAATAATTTTCAGATAGCGTTTTTTGCTCTACTTTTTTATCTAATGAGGTTTTCTTAGTATTTTTTGGAAGACTTCCCTCGAACAAGGGAAATCGCATATTTTGCTGAGCTTGTTGTAAAAAGCAAAAATATCCAGAAGCAAATAATACGGTACCAACCGCGCAGCCTTTCACTGCTAAAAAAATATCTACTTTTTGAATTTTTTTAGCAGGATTTGAATTGGATGAAATAGATGCTCTAGGAGGTGTTGGATTAGAAGAAGGCTGCATATGTGTTAATGCGTAGCTTTGCATAAAAATACCTTAAAATAAATTAAAAATCTTGTTAAACATGCAGGTGCCCTAATTCCATTCGCAAACAACGATTTGCGCGTTGTGCAAATGCAAGATCATGCGTAACAACTAATAAAGAAACGCCGTGTTCACGATTCATATTTTGTAAAAGCTCTTGAATCTCAGCCGATGTTTCTTCATCTAAGTTACCCGTTGGTTCATCCGCTAAAATACAAGTTGGTTGAGTTACTAGAGCGCGTGCAATAGCAACACGTTGACGCTCACCACCGGATAATTCAGAAGGACGATGTGTTTGCCGCGATTCAAGTCCTACCCGCTGCAACCACATTTGCGCAGCTTTCCGAGCTTTACTTGCAGAAGCGCCTTGAACTAACAAAGGTATACTCACATTTTCTAGAGCAGAGCATTCTCCAATTAAATGATGGAATTGAAAAACGAATCCTAAATGTTTACGTCGTATTTTTGCAATGTCACCGACTTTTTTTCCAGTAATTGTATCACCACTCCAAATCACTTCACCCGATGAAGGTTGATCTAAACCAGCAATCACTTGAAGAAATGTTGATTTTCCAGAACCGGATTTTCCAACAATAGACACCCATTCACCTGGCGTAATTAGCAAATCAATGCCACGTAAAATATGTAATGCGTGCTCACCATCGTGAAATTGTTTTTCAAGTTTTTTGCAATGCAGAACTGCTGGTTTATCCGACACTATTCTCTCCGACAACAATTTAGAAGAAGTAATTATTTCATTATTTGTATTGTTTAAATAATTACTCATAGCGGAGAACCTCAACCGGCTGAACGGAGGCGGCTTTGCGAGCTGGATAAATTGCGCCTAATGCACTTAATATGGTTGCCACGCTGACAACCAAAACAACATCACTCCATAACAATTCAGAGGGCATATAGTTAATAAAATACGCGTCAAACAATCCTAAATTAAAAATCTTTTCTAACCAGAAAAAGAATTCTGTCACATTGTAGGCGGCTAATATTCCCATAATCGTTCCGCAACCAATTCCCATTCCTGCGATCATTAAGCCTTGCCACAAGAAAATACGTTGTACTTGGACGGGCGTTGCACCCATGGTTAATAAAATTGCTATGTCTGCACGTTTATCGGTTACTAACATAACTAATGACGATACAATATTAAAAATAGCAACCGTCACAATTAAAAATAATAATAATCCGATCATGGTTTTTTCCATGCGAATTGCACTGAATAAAGTACCGTGCGTACGCGTCCAATCGTATCCAACCAATTTTTCACTACTAAGATGAATATCACGCAAAATAGTTTTGGATTCAAATAAATCATTGAGCTTTAAACGAATATCGCCATCCGTTTTATCAAGTCGCAATAATCGGTTTGCATCTTCCAAATGAATAAATGCTAATTGAGCATCGACTTCCGCACGAACTTCAAAAATACCTACTACTTTAAATCGACGTAATCGAGGCAACACACCGACCGGTGATAATCGTGTTTCTGGAATAATTAAAGTAATAGAATCATTAACATGCACACCCATTTGGCGCGCAATAACCGCACCTAACACAATATTAAATTTACCGGGTTGTAATGCATTAAAATCACCAGCTACCATGAATCGATTAATAATAGAAACACTGGATTCTAAATTAGGAACGATTCCAGTAACGAGTGCGCCCTCAGCTTCACCTTTCGCTGTTAGCATCGATTGCATTTGCTGCATCGGTGCAGCGGCTTGTACGCCCTCTACTTTTAATAAGTTCTCGCGCAATATATTCCAATTTGCTAAATCATCGCGCCCGGAAATAACAGCATGCGGTACCATTCCTAAAATACGTTGACGTAATTCAAGATCAGCACCATTCATAACCGATAAGACTAAAATAAGAACTGCAACTCCCAGTCCCATACCAATCACAGAAATCAATCCAATTAAAGAAATAAATCGATTTTTTTGTTTAGAGCGTACATAACGAGTTGCTAAAAATACGGTAAAGGGTTGGAACATTAGAATTTAATATCCTTCATTAGATATGACGTGCTTAAATTTTTTATAATGTGTAAGAGTTAATTAATCTATACGTTCGATGCGGGCGAATAATTATTCGCCCCTACAAACAATAATTACTTTCCTAAAAATAAATTAATCGGTAAAGGATACCGTAGGGGCGAATAATTATTCGCCCGCATGTATGTACCTACAAAACACTTGTGATAACATATTTCACGATGGAAAATTCCTATGCTTTTGGTAAATCAGTTTTTCTGATTAGAGAATTGAACCCTACACAAACTAGCATAATCACAATATTTACAAGTTTTTTGACTACTTTTTGGATTGATTCGTGCTAATCCTTGCGCTAATTCTTCGGCTAATTCATTTAACGCACCTTTCCATTCTTGCATGCTCTTATCCCAATTTATGCCTTTACTTTTTGCAAATGGCTTGGGCAAATTTTCATCATGATAACCAATTAATTCATAACCACCACGACGCAAAGAAAACAATCCCATTGCGCGGGCGTTTAATGCAGCTGCGGTGAGGTACATTAATAATTGCGGCTCATCAGGTCGAGGAATTTTCCAAACATTGGCCGATACTCTACCACTCTTATAATCAATGATCATGCAACTTTCGCCAATTCGATCCACACGATCAGGACGCACTTTAAACGTTAGAGGTCCAATTTTAAGAGTTAATGATTGTTCGAGGCGTTCAACTTCAAAAAATTCAGGGCGTTGTTTTTCATGGACCATCCATTCTTTGACGACACGAATTAAACGTTGTTGTTCAGCTTCTACCCACAAGGCGCGACTCCAAGGCGATGCTTTTACCACTTGCTGCACACACATCTCAATTAATTCGTTTAATGCGGTGTCTGACATTTCTTTTAAGATTTCTTGATCGTGTAATTCTTGCCAAATATGCTGTAATACTGCGTGCAAATGCGTACCTTTTTCACGCACAGTAAATCCACGCTGCCACTTTGGCCAGGCTTCTAATTGCAAGCGTGTTCGTGAATAACCACGAAACGGACAAGCAGCTTGTGCGCGTAACGCAGATGCGCCTTGAGGAAAACTTCGCGCTTCTGTCCAAGGCATTCCAATGTCGTCGGTAATCGATTCAAAACCATGCTGCATCAGAATTTGTACAGCGCTACTATCTTCTGTTGGGAATGCATCTGTTGATAGCGCTTTCAAATTTTCTATTACAAAACGCCAGCACGGAATTTGTCCTACAAAATCGTACGCATTTTGAATGATATTTTTCGGATCATTTATTTCAATATTTTCAGAATTTTCTGGATCAAATAATCCAGCAATAATTGGACTTGGATATAACAATCGATCTGAATCATTTAACGTAAAGCTTACTTGTAATTCAGAAGTTGCTTGCTGAAATTCAGACCATAATTGCTCAGCAAATCCAAGCTCACGTTGCGCAGTTGAACGTGGTAGATTGTATTTTTTTTGAATATCCATTGGAATAAATGGATTTGGATTCGGCGGACTTGGCCATACATCGGCATTTAAACCTGAAATCCAAATTGCATCAAATGCTAGACCTGCAGCTTCCATCAAACCCAACACTTGAATGCGTTGGGTTTTGGATTGTGGTTGAAAAATTTGCTCGGATAAATAATGCCGAAGCAATGAAATAATTTCGCGATAGGCATAATTTTTTTGCAAAATAAGGTGAGTGAAGTTTTCTAATTCAGTATTCCAGCGACTCCACACTTGATATTCGGGACTTGTTAATACGCGTGATCCCGGCCAGCCTAGATAAATTAATGCAGTTTCAATCCAATCAATCCACGTGGCACAAGGCGCAAAATAATCTTGTATACTGTTACGACGTCTACTCGCCTGCTCATCTTGTATGTTCCGCGGGCTTGTAATCGTCGTGCCTACTGCAAAATCATCATGCGTCTTGTCGCTGTTTTCATTTATTAAATCTTCGTCTAAATTTTCAGAATCGAAAAGATGATTACGCCAAGTTTTAATATTGGTAATCATTTTTTTAAAAACAACATAATGCGGGGACTGATGTTTTTGTAATTCTTGCGCTAACCACGTGGTCCACTCGTACCAATTCCAATCCGCTTTATGGACTAATCGAAACCAATACACCCATTCACTGCGCTGTGCAAAACCCACAGACTCTGGCCAAAAATAAGTTGCTGTCATCCAGCGTTGCCATTCAGTCCAGGAATGCGAACCATCCATTAACGTTAAAATTAATAACGCTTCACTGATCATACCTTCATCAATAAAACGTCGGCCGGCAGAAATATTAAAATTGCGTTCTGCGGCATCACTCGATAATTGCCAACAACTTTCAGATGCCAGACGTTCGCTTAATTGAAATTGAATCATGGCGCGCTGCTGTACTAAATCCGGTACAACCACAGCAATTTGACGATTAGAATCTGAAAACTGTTTTAAATCATTTTCTAACCAACACGCAATTGCACGCCATTCTTCTTCGACACTGGAAAATTGATGCGCATTAATGTGCGTATCTGATTCATCTGATTGTTCATACAATGAACAGTGTTGAATTTTGCAACCGGCTTTTTCTAAATCCTGTTGTAATGCGATAAGTTCGGGAGTATCTTCAGTAAATCCGCAAAAAACAACGGCTTTCGGTGCTAATTCAGAAAACCAGAATGACGTGTTTCCTAGATATTGAACAATGTCTGCACCAACAATAATAGATTTGTTTTGACAATAGTTTTGCCAATCCTGATACCAATTACGCCACATTTCAGTTTCAGCGCGACCAAACCAATTTTCAATTGGCACTTGCCAATTACGCAATAATTTGTAGGTGTCGTAAGCGCGAACTGCAAGTTGCCACGAATCTAATAAAGGTGACACCTGTTGCGAAGATTGTTTAATAAGATCAGACCAAATGCATCGTGCTTGAAAATCAGAAATTAATTTTGGCAAATATTCGTTTATTGAACAATGCAATTCATATCGATTCCATTCATGGCTCAACCACGCTTGCCAAGGCAAAATCCATAATCGTTCCCACGAAACTGTCTTTTCTTTTTGATTTTCTAACCAACGATTCTCAATTACGCGCGCTAGCCGCTGGTTTGGTGTAACCCAACGAACCTGCCCTGCTTGGTAGGGTTTAAGAAAATCAAATAAGTTGGTCTTCTTTTTCATCATCATCGATCACCTGTATTAGGATACCCGCAACGAATAAGGCTTAGGTTTTCATCATGATCTTTTTTTCCGCTCGCTGTGTTGCCTGCTCGAACGCGTCACAGCGTTCTTGCTGCGTAAAGCTTTGGCTACGCAGCGTAAAGGCGCCTTGCGATCAAAAAAAAATCTTCATGTTTCAATCCTTGTATTATCCAGCAGCTGCCTTTCGTTGCGGCGCAAGATGTGCCCTAATCCTCATTCGTTACAGGTATCCGTCCTTGTGCTTGCCACAGTTGCTCGATCCAATCTCGACCTCGAAGCTGTTTAAAATCGTAAAGTTTAAAATCCCCTAAATGCGAAGGGACAATATTTTCTAAGCTACGATGAATGGTTTCAACACGTCCAGGATGGGTTCGATCCCATTCTTGCAACATATTTTTAATAACTTTACGTTGTAAGTTTTCTTGAGAACCACACAAATTACAGGGAATAATGGGAAATTCTTTCAATCGAGCGTATTTAGCAATTTGTTTTTCTCGGCAATACGCAAGCGGCCGAATCACAATATGCTTGCCATCGTCACTTTGTAATTTAGCAGGCATCGATTTTAGTTTGCCGCCAAAAAATAAATTCAGAAAAAAAGTTTCTAAACGATCTTCTCGATGATGACCTAAAGCAATTTTATTACAATGTAATTCAGACGCCACTCGATATAAAATTCCACGCCGTAAACGCGAACATAATGAACACAGAGTTTTACCTTCTGGCACAACACGCATTACTGTACTGTACGTGTCTTCTTCAATAATTTTAAAATTAATACCAAGTTGCGTCAGATAATTTGGCAAAATATCTTGAGGAAATCCCGGTTGTTTTTGATCAAGATTTACTGCGATTAATTCAAAGTTTACCGGTGCTGCTTTTTGCAAACTTAATAAAATATCGAGCATCGTGTAAGAATCTTTTCCGCCGGAAAGACAAACCATTACACGGTCACCTTCTTCGATCATGGCATAATCTTCAATGGCTTTGCCGACTTCTCGACGTAATTCTTTGTGCAGTTTGTCGAAGCGCAATTTTTGTTTGCGTTCTGCGGTAGAGTTGGGATGAATGCGTGTAGCAGCAAAGTTCGAACTTTCTGAATCAGAATTTTTAACAGATTCAGAATAAGGCAACTCTTCAACGGTAAATTCCGCTAAATCAATATGGGTACGCCACATACAAACACCTGCACTCATCATAAGAAAACTAGTTTTTCAATAAATTAATCCCTATCAATGATATGGGAAACTTATATCTCTACTAAAAAAGTCCGCTATTATACGATTAATACAGACACTAAAAAAATTATTTATACCTGTCCCAAAATTGTTTTCTAGGTTGTTGCAGCATTCTTTCATCTGCTTACTGAGCATGCTCTGCAGAATTCATTCACACTGCGCCTACTAAAAAACGATTGTGTATTTGGTATTGGTTTGATCATTTTACATTGAGGTAAGTTATGCCCTTAGAAAATGTAGATATTCAAAGAATTTCTACCAGTATTACTCCTGATCACAGTCTTGATATTTTATCTCCACTCGAAGTTCAAGAACTCCTCGCAACCAGCGATCAAGAGGTTTATGCAATTTTTCGTCGCTGCGCGTTGGCAATTCTTAATTCTGGCGCGATGCAGGATGACGCTAAACAAATTTTGGATCAGCATGCAGATTTTCAAATCAATGTGATTCAACAATCGCGTGGTATTAAGCTTGAATTGATCAATGCACCACAAGAAGCTTTTGTTGATGGAAACATTATTCGCGGCATTCGTGCACATTTATTTTCAGCATTACGCGATATCGTTTATTTAAAAGCGGTACTTTCTCATCAAAAGCTGGGTGACATTAACAGTCAAACCGGAACTACCGATATGGTATTTCGCATTTTGCGTAACGCTGGTGTTTTACAAACTGGTGAAATGCAAAATCTTGTGGTCTGTTGGGGCGGGCATTCGATTTCCCGCGAAGAGTACGATTACAGCAAAGCCGTAGGATATGAACTCGGTTTACGCGGCGCAAACATTGTCACCGGCTGTGGGCCAGGCGCGATGAAAGGTCCAATGAAAGGCGGTACGATCGCACATGCAAAACAACATATTCGTTCAGGGCGTTATATTGGATTAACTGAACCTGGTATTGTTGCTTCCGAACCACCAAATCCCATTGTGAATGAATTAGTAATTTTACCGGATATTGAAAAACGTCTTGAGGCCTTTGTGCGTCTCGGTCACGGTATTATTATTTTTCCAGGCGGAGTTGGGACAACGGAAGAAACACTTTATTTATTAGGTATTTTATTACATCCCAAAAATGCAAATATTCCATTCCCTATTGTACTTACTGGACCTGCATCTTCGGCTGCGTATTTTGAACAAGTGACCACATTTTTAAGTGACACTCTGGGTGATGAATGTTTAAAACGCTTTGAAGTGATAGTTGGCGATCCAGCAGAAGCCGCCCGTAAAATGATGGGACATATGCCAGCAGTACGTGCGCACCGACGATTATTAAAAGATGCGTATTATTTTAATTGGCAATTAGAAATATCACGCGAATTTCAAATGCCTTTTGATCCTACGCATACGAATATGCGTCAACTGGATTTGCATTTAAATCAACCTAAACACCATTTAGCAGCGGCATTGCGTTGCGCATTTTCAGGTATCGTTGCTGGTAATGTAAAAGATTGTGGAATTAAAGCAATTGAACAACATGGTCCCTTTGAATTAAGTGGCGATACAAAATTAATGCAATCAATGGATAATTTATTACGTTCTTTTGTAAAACAAAAAAGAATGAAATTAGGGGAAGCAGAATATCGGCCCTGTTATAAATTAGTGACAGAATAAAATAGTAACTGTATGAATTAAAAAGTGTATGCACATTAAAAAAATAATGTGCATACACGACTTTTTCTAAGAATTAATACGTCTTTTAAAACTCATCATGTTGAGTAATATTTTGAAGATTAAAACTGGTTTCAATTAGCTTTACTATTTTTCCCTCGGACAATGTAGCTTCATGACCATCTTTCATATTTTGTGTTTTTCCATGAATATGTACTGTACCACCATGAACAATCGGAATATTTTCATCATTAGTTATATTAACAAAACCATTTCCCGCTTTAAAAGTGATTGTTCTTGCTTTGGACGAACCATCTATATGCACTATTTGCGGTCTTGGCTTTTCTTCGGGCAACGCCTTTAAAATTAAATCTTGAACATCTGTATTATTAGCAACTTGAACGATTTGATGATTAGCTATTGTTAAGCCTTGTTGAAAAATTGAATTACCAATATTTATTGTGCCTGGAAACATTTTTTTATCAATGCTCCCTAACCCTTTTAGAGCCAAATTTACGCATCGATTTGCTTCTTTAACCGCACCAGGTTTTTGCCCCTCTCTCGTCGATAACTCTAAGGATGCATGAGGATTTTCTATTCTTTTTTTTGTTCCAGAAACATCTACTGAAAAATCTGGAATTGCTTGAGTAAATTTTGATTTATTATCAGAAAAGAAAGAACAATCTTGCAGTAGATTTTCTACTGATTCTTTCACACCTGCACAATCATAAGCTGAAGTAAATAATTTAATAGAAGCAGCTTTGCTAGATAAACGACCGCAATAACCATCTGTATCCGCAACCGCTCCACGTATTCCCACAAAACCAACCACAACTTTTCCAAGTAACTTTAACGTTTTAGGTATTGAATTCATTCGAGATAAAACTGTTTTTTCAGTTTGAGTAAATTGAGTATCAGTTTTCAAAGCTTGGGCTTTGGATTGGATCGACAACGTCATAATAATTCTCCAAATTAAAAATTGTCAAAATAGTTTGAGGGGCAAAAGCGGATGGAATGATATCATTTTTACAAGATATCATTCCACATTAAGGAATTTAGAGACAAGAAAGCTGGAATACATTGTCGAGCTTTTTATATGAACAACCAAAGCCTGTACATTTTTTAAAAAATATTTTTATAATCAACCTACATCGCGCCGCTGTAACTCATATTTACGCATTTTTTCAACTAAGGTTGTGCGACGGATTCGCAATCGATCTGCAGCATGTGCAACAATCCCATCGGCGTCGTCTAATGCCTGTTGAATAAATCGACATTCGAGTTGAGATAAATATTCTTTTAAGTCGATACCATGTAATGGCAACTGTTCTTTAATCCAAAAATCATTTTCTTCTGATAAATGTGTCTCATGATTTAATACAGATAGAGATACAGCATTGTCAACTGGTCTAGATTTTAACCGTGTTTGATAACGCGCTGGTAATTCATGTACATCAATACATTTACCTGGGTGCGTTACTAACAAACGTTCAATAAGATTTGCAAGTTCTCGTACGTTACCTGGCCAATGATGATCTGCCAACGTATCCATACAACGATCGGTAAAACGTAAAATAGCCCGATGTTCGGCATGTAATTTTGTTAAAAAATCTTCAATTAAAATCGGTAAATCACTGATACGGTCGCGAAGCGCAGGCATTTCTATAGGAAATACATTTAATCGATAATATAAATCTTCGCGAAAGAGACTTTCGGTTATGGCAGATTCCAAATCGCGATGAGTAGCTGCGATAATTCGAACATCACTTTGTTGAATTTTTTGGCCACCAACACGTTCAAAGGTTCGTTCTTGTAAAACTCGTAAAAGTTTTACTTGCATCATCAACGGCATATCTCCTATTTCATCGAGAAATAAAGTACCACCTTCTGCAATTTCAAATCGGCCTTGGCGACTTGCAATGGCGCCGGTAAATGCGCCCTTTTCATGGCCAAATAATTCACTTTCTAATAATTCAGCAGGAATTGCACCGCAATTTACCGGCACAAAGGGGTGAGATCCTCGTGTAGAAAGTCTATGTAAATTTTTTGCTACTACTTCTTTACCAGTACCCGACTCACCCGTTATTAAAACAGTAACGTCTTTACCAGCAACTTGATGTATTAACTGCCGAACATTTTCAATTGCTTGGCTTGAACCAACCAAATTTAATAACGAAAGTGACTTTTGCATTCCTACCTCATTGCTAGCGACTGCACACTAGCGAACTGCTACTTAATTAAATTATTTTTTGACGCTTTCGTCTTAAGTAAAGGTCAAGAAATTGGCAGGGGTCAAATTAATTTAGGTGATTTTTGCATTGATGTTATTAAAGAATTAACAGAGCTAGAAGTTCTATAGATAATTAATTCATGTGTTTGAAACGGGCGAACGCATATGAATTTTCTATGGTGAAATGTTTTATCAAAAGTGTTTTGTGGGAAAGCACATGCGGGCGAATGATTATTCGCCCCTACGCCAACCGTTTGAGATTTAAGTATTTTAAGGAAAGTGGTGATTTTTTTAGGGGCGAATAATCATTCGCCTGTGTTGAACGCTGCCAATTACTGATTGAACTTTTACTGATTAAAAGAGTTGAAAAGTGTTTTAGGAAAGCACCTTTGCATTCGGTATATATTTGCTTATAAAAGTTTAAAGTATGGAAAATTATGATGAACAATATAAAAAAATATTTTTATATTTATTCTGCTGCCTGCGGCTCATCGACAGAATTATTAATTTTAATTTTTGCATCTATTTTCTGTTGTTCTAAAAAAGCTGATACAAAAGAATCTGCTACACGCTGCTTTAAATTATTTTCTATTTCATTCCAAACAGATTGATTTTCTTTATCTTGTTCTTCAGGTGATTTTATTTCTTCTTTCGCAATAGAGTCATCTTGTTCAATGGATGAATTAACTGAAGCTGGGTCCTTTGCTTGAGTAATATCCGAAAATTTAGTACGCCGAGATTTTGGTAATACGGCAGGAATAATGTCTTTTAACTGCACAATAAAAAACATATCTTGTGTCGTCACTGAATTCAAAGATTGTTCATTTTTACCACTTAATTTAAAACTTTCCGCTACAACTTCAGAAGGTAAATAAGCAAAGCGACGATCGATTTCGAAATCACGCCAGTTTAGATTTTCAGGAATATCTAAAGATGATTTTTCATTATCATATTTAGCTTTGATATCTGCTAAAGATTGGCCTTGCTTTAACTGAGTCAATATTTTTTGACCAGAAGTTTTTATTTCCTCTAAAACTTTACTGTCAGTGAGTTTTGTTTTAATAGCAGATTTTACATCAGCAAGGGGTTGAATTTGAGCTTCTCGATAACCTGCACGTCGACCAACAATAACATGGCCATCGGCAACTTCAATAATTTCTGAATTATGATTATTTTGTAAGACTTCGTCGACAAACAAAGCATTACGAACTTTTGCATCTGCAAAAATTCCTGTACCTTGATCTTTATCCATCCAATCTGATTTTTTAATTTTTTGTTCGGAAATTGCTGCACTTTGTTCAAGATCATCGGTTTCAAAAGCTAAGCGTTTAATTTCATCAGCCAATTCAACAAAACGAACTCGCTGTTTTTCATCTGTAGCTGCCGTAATAAGAGAATCTTTTTGAACTTCGAATGACTCAGGTTTGTCATCTTGAATAGTGAGTAATTTAATAATATGAAAGCCGTATTCAGTTTCAACTGGTTCTGAAATTTCACCCGTTTTCATGCTAAATGCTGCTTTTTCAAAAGCTGGTTCATAAGATCCACGTGGTGCAAAACCTAAATTACCACCGTCATTTCGGCTACCTGCATCGTCCGATAAATCTTTTGCAACAACAGCAAAATCTTCTAATTTTAAACGCGATTGAATGGTTTCTATTTTCTTTTGCACATCTTCTTTGGACTTATCTTCAGTATGTATCAAGATATGGGCAATTTCACGTTCTTCACGCGCTTCACCATTTTTCAAATAATCTTCATAGGCTTTTTTTAATTCTTCATCAGAAGGACTATCAACTTTTACATCAGCAACTTTTAATTCCAGATAATCAAAGCGTGCGCTTGCTGGTTGTAGATATTGAGTTTTATTTTCTTTGTAAAATTTTTCAATTTCTTGATCGGTCACGGTTATTTTTTCAGCAAATTGTTCCTTCGAGAATTGTAATAATTGAATAGATCGACGTTGTTGATAAAGTTGATATAGTTCATCAATTTCTTTTGGATGAATAAAAGCAGGGGCTGCAAGAGCTAATGATAAACGCTGAATACCTAAATCTTTTTTAATTTCTTCTGTTAACTCTTTAGGAGAATAACCAATTTGGCGTGCAAAACGATCAAAAACGTCTCTAGAAAATGTTTCATTTTCCTTAAATTGAGATTGGGATTGAATGTATTCTGCAAGTGAGGTGTTAGAAACATCGATGTCAAATTCTTCTAATGAACTTTGAAAAATTAAACGGTTTACCATTTGGTCTGTAACGGTTTGCTCAAGCGCTTGCTTCATGCTTGCATTCAATTCCATTTGACCCTGGTATTGTTGCTGCAATTGCTGCCAACGTTGATCTACCAACTGAGCAATTTGCTGTTTGCTAACATCAACGTCATTAACAGTTAACGCTGGTTTTTCTTTATTTAAAACATTTAGAAGTGCTTCAGATCCCATTAATACAAACAATAGGATAATTACACCAAGTACAAGCTTCCCAAACCATCCTTGAACTAAATTACGGAAAACTTGCACGCAATGTTTTCTCCTATTACAAAACAGATATATACCTGTTTATTATTGATCGACCAAAGCAATTTCACATAAATGAAATTACTCAATGATTTAGCAGATTTGAAATGCGAATCAAAATATATTAAATATGATTAACACACTTAAATTATATTCAGTGGAATACTTTAATTTAATTAGAATCAACTAATTGTTTTAGATTTTTACTAGGTTTAAATGCTGGAACACGAGATGCCGGAACATCCATAGATTCACCGGTTCGAGGATTTCTGACCGTACGAGGACCGCGGTCCTTTACAACAAATGTTCCAAATCCCATTAATGCAACTTGTTCACCTGTTTGCATTGCCTGACTAATGGATTTAATTACTGCGTCTAAGGCTTTGGTTGCATCAACTTTAGTTAAAGACGCTTCTTCTGCGACCGCATCAACTAGTTCAGATCTATTCACAAAACACTCCTATTTTGTAAAAAAGTGGATTTAAAAAGGTATTCAATAGTTGATTTAATTTTTTGAAGAAAAAATTCATTAACAACTAGTTTTTAGTTTTGAAATAAAAATTACGCGTCTATATCAGACTCATAATAATTTTTCCGCAAAATCTCATTTGCAAGAATATTGCAACGAGAAAATGATTCTGCGTTTGGTATATCACTAAGTGATTTGTATTATTACTGAAAGACGAAGCGAAACTCTAACAGATTTTTTATACTTCGTCTCAATCCAAATTCATATCTTTAAGATAATATTTTTTACAAAAATATTATCAGTGTGGAATGGTAGGGCTTGCTTTGCCAGTGTCAAGTCCTACACCAGATAAAGGTGAATTATCTTTGATTGATTCTCCCTCTTCGTCAATTAACAAAGGTTGAGGATAACGCTGTAAAGCAATTTCTAATACTTGTTCAATCCATTCTACACAACGTATATCTAATGCTTCTTTTATATTATCGGGAATCTCTGCAAGATCACGCTCATTTTCTTTTGGAATAATAACCGTTTCAATTCCGCCCCGATGCGCTGCTAATAATTTTTCTTTTAATCCACCAATCGGAAGTACTTGGCCACGCAAAGTAATTTCACCAGTCATCGCAACCGATGAACGGACTGGAATGCCCGTAAGGACCGAAACAAACGCTGTGCACATTCCAACACCAGCGCTTGGACCATCTTTAGGTGTTGCACCTTCTGGTACATGAATATGAAAATCAGTTTTGTCATAAAAATCTGAAGGAATTCCTAACGTGCGACTCCGACTACGAACAACGGTTAATGCCGCTTGGATA
This sequence comes from Pseudomonadota bacterium, assembly GCA_040386355.1. Taxonomy (GTDB): domain Bacteria; phylum Pseudomonadota; class Gammaproteobacteria; order Pseudomonadales; family UBA6940; genus JAZKFP01. The sequence goes on from JAZKFP010000044.1 coordinate 22,881, forward strand.
CTTTCTTTCATAACATCGCCGAGTGAGCCGGTACGAATTTGATTACCTTTTCCTGGCAATGCCGCCGCTTCAATAACGAGTAAATCTCCACCAACTGAAGTCCAAGCAAGGCCTGTAACTTGTCCAATTCGATCTTCTTTTTCTGCACGTCCATAATGACATTTTCGAACACCACAGTAGTGTTCTAAAAGTTCTGGGGTAATGTGGATTTGTTTATTTTTCTCAGGATCAAATGCAGATTCTTTAACTGTTTTACGAGCAACTTTGGCAATTTCTCTTTCTAAACCACGCACACCGGCTTCTTTGGTGTAATAACGAATTA
>JAZKFP010000045.1:0-4606 GCA_040386355.1 Pseudomonadota bacterium
TAATCCTAGTTTCAAGCATCTATAAATCTGGTATCGTTCACCTTCGGTCAGCTGCTTATAGTGCATCGTGAAATTTGCTTTGCCGAGAAAATGACATAACTTTACCAGCTGGCCGTCTCCTCAAGAAATTGCACTTAATATGCGAATCCGCCTTTTAAAAAATTCAAAATTTAATGTGTTATTAGTGGATAAATTTCATAATGCATGAAAAATATTATTTTTAATTTTCGCCAATTCAATTTGAAAGGAAATTTTGTCGTGCAGACTGTAAAGAATCACACTTAATAACATTGCTGAAGATAAAAAATGGGTATTAGCTATATTTAAACCATGAATATCTTCCATGGGAAAAGAACGAGTACCAGAGGCAATGCATGGACTACCATTTTCATTCACTTGCCCTGTAAATAAACTGTATTGCAACGTCGTTTCGGTATCAAATCTTAGCACTGTATTTTTAGTGACTGCCGCTAACGCTGCGGAGGCAGCTGCTGCTGCCGGTAGCAATCTTTTCATTACTCCTGCAGCGGCAATAGCCGTGTCACTTAAAGTGATTAGAGCACCCCAAAAAAAAGAAGAGTATCGTGACGATCGCAAATTATTAAAAGAAGCAGTTTGTGGAGTTGGGGTAGAGGTAGAACTTAGGTTATTATTAGCTTCAACAGTCGCAATAACTGAATCTATGCTTTGACGGGAAAGCACTGGATTGAGCCCTAAATATGTCTGCATGACTGAGCCTTTATTATTGTTATTTTTAAAGATATTTTTTTAGTTTTTTAAAAAGTCATTCAGAAATTTAATACGTGTTTTGTTATATCTCATTCTTAAAATATAAAGCAAGCATTTGAATAATTTTTTTGTCATGGATTAAAATTTTAGAGGTAAAGAAATGACTTTAAGTACTTTAAAAACTGCTGTAATTCAGCACGCTGTATTTCAGCCTTGCTCAACCAACCCTCCGATCACGCCTTCTATCGGTTGGCATGAGTGGAACAAAGCTAAAACGACTTCTGATTTAATTGAAAAAATTCGTCAGGCCGCTCAACAACAAGCTCAACTAATAGTGTTAACCGAGCTGCACTCAGCGCCTTATTTTTGCCAGTCTGAGAATACAGGATATTTTGAATTAGCTGAACACCTTGACAACAGCCCAACCTTACAAGCTTTGTTGCACGTCGCTGCAGAAACCAATGTGGTTTTAGTTGGCTCTATTTTTGAGAAACGTATGGCGGGCGTTTTTCACAATACGTCTGTAGTCATTGATGGTGATAAAGGTTTAGCTGGCATTTATCGTAAAACTCATATTCCAGATGATCCAGGTTTCTATGAAAAATATTATTTTGTGCCTGGTGATTATTCTGCCGATCAAGCCTATCGCCCTGTCGAAACACGTGTTGGAAAACTTGGCGTACTTATTTGTTGGGATCAATGGTATCCAGAAGCCGCGCGACTTATGGCCCTTGCAGGAGCGGATGTACTTATTTACCCAACTGCAATTGGTTGGGATCCACAGGAAAAAAAAGATGAACAACTTCGACAACAAGAAGCCTGGTTAACCGTGCAACGTGGGCATGCAGTTGCGAATCATCTTCCGGTTGTTATTGCGAATCGCGTGGGATTTGAACAAGAACCAAACTCAGCTAGTAGTGGAATTCAATTTTGGGGAAACAGCGCACTCATTGGACCACAAGGTGAATTTCTCGCTCGCGGTGCAGAAGATAAAGAAGAAATATTGATCTATGATTTACCGCTGCATCGAACAGAATCTTTACGGCGCTTATGGCCATTTTTACGAGATCGTAGAATTGATTTGTATTCAGGATTATTAAATCGCGTGCGTTAATTTTAATGGAAAAAAATAATGACAATGACTCCTTTAATTGTTGCCCATCGAGGCGGAATATTAGATCACGGTAAAATTAGTTCTAATTGCGGGCCTGAAAATACATTAATTGCTTTTCAACGTGCTGCTGCTTTGGGAGCCGAGCATGTTGAGCTCGATGTTCGTCTGACCAAAGATAATGAAGTAGTAATTTTACACGATACAACTTTGCAACGTACTGCAAAAAAACATCCTACTATGTCAGAATTAATGGGCAATATTTTGACTGGTAATATTGCTTCATACACCTGGGAAGAATTGCAAAAATATTCAGACATGCGTGGCAGTTGGTCAGAGGAATTTTGTCCTCAAAGACAGCCAGTACCTTCTTTACAACAGGTTCTAGAAATTTGGCCAGCATTAAAAAGTATCCAATTAGAAGTAAAAATTGAAGAGCAAAATGTAGAGTATCAACATACTTTATTGCGTCGATTGAACGAGATCACTTCCAATTATCCAAAATTAGAATCTATTATTACTTCATCATCGTTAGCATTACTGTATGAAGCTAAAATCATGTCCCCTTCAATTCAGCGCGGTTATGTATCAACAACTAGACCAAAAAATTATGATGAATTAAAAAAACAATATGAATTAAATTATTTAATTCCAAATCACAAATGGTTAACAAAAGACGATGTAGAGACAGCAAAAAGTTCTGGAATGAAAACCTCGGTGTGGACCGTCAATAATACTTTGTATCTGGAAAAAACTAAGGATTGGAATATTTGGAGTGTTATTACCGATGATCCAATGTTGTTTTTTAAAATAGAAACCCCAAATACAATTATTTCAAAATTATAAAGATTTAAGATAATTTATTTAAGAGTGGGCGAACAATGTTTCGCCCCGACATATCAGAACCAGTAAAGTTATTAACAGCTTGGAAAAATTAAAACGAATAAACAAGTGCAACCGATGTTTCCACATCCGTTTCTTCTTTGCGTGTTAAATCTTCGTTTAAAGCAGGATCAGAATTATTTTTAACTGTTAAACTCACTTTCATTGCTAGAGCATCTTTAATTTTACTGGTTAAAGAAGTAATTGATGTACTAATGATACGATCTTCACCAAAATCAGAATCTAAACGCTGGCCAAATTTAGCGGTGTCTGAAATTTCATATTCATAATTTAAAGACGTTACAACAATTCCTTCGCTCTCAGACGCTGCGCCTTCTTCTCTACTCACCCGAATACCAGGACCCAATTGCGCCGTTAATAAATTTACATCGTTTTCAAGAATTGTTTTACCGTAACCCACAGCAGCAGTTGATTCATAATCAAACCCGCTAAAGCGATCATCATCATAAGTTAATTGACCGAATATAAAATCATTGTCATCTAATTTTCGATCTGTCTGAAATGCCGTTGCATAACGTTCTGCAGAAGATACTTCATTTTGCGAAGCTGATAAAACTTCGATATTAAATTTTTGTCGCCAATTATTTCGATCTCTTTCAATATTAAATTTTCCATTAGTGGATTGTGTTTCCGAATTACCATCTGTTAATACAAAACCTAATTCTGCTTGGGCTTTCATACCAGGTTCAGCAGCAAAACTTGCCATTGAACTCATAGCCAATGTTGCGACAACTATTTTTTTTAAGTGCATCTAAAAACTCCTAAATATCTAATACAAAATAAAAACTAAAGAACTTTTTGTGAAAGTGAGGAAGGATCAAAATGGATATTCATTTGAGGAAATGGAATCGCAATTCCAGCATCATCCAATGCAATTTTAATTTTTTCGTTTAGGTCGTATGTCACGGGCCAATAATCAGTAGACATTACCCAAAAACGAATAACAAAATTAACAGAAGAATCTGCTAAAGCAGCGACACCAATGAATATTTCTTCATTTTTTAAAATACGTGTTTCTGCGTCTACTAACTGCTGTAAAACGTATTTTGCTTTTTTCAAATCTGCGGCGTAATCAATCCCAATCATCAAATCAATACGTCGCGTAGCATTTGCAGAATAATTAATAATATTACTACCCGTCACTGAAGAATTTGGCACAATTATTCTTTTATTATCTGGTGAACGCAATTGTGTTGAAAAAATCATAATACGTTCAACAATTCCTGCAGTGCCACCTGCCTCTATGTAGTCGCCTTCTTTGAAGGGTCGAAAAATTATTAATAATACGCCTGCTGCAAAGTTAGATAACGAACCTTGCAATGCTAACCCGATTGCTAAACCTGCAGCACCAAGTACTGCAACAAACGATGCGGTTTGAATACCGAGTTTCGATAGAGCTGCAATTACAACAAAAATTAAAACACCAACGTACACAAGATTATGAACGAAGCTAATAATTGCTCTATCGACTTGAGCACGCATTAGCATTTTATCCGTTGCACGTGCAATCAATCCCGCCGCCCATCTTCCCAATATAAAGATAATGATTGCTGCAATAATATTCAATCCATAGGTAGTCGTAATAGTAACTAACCGTGTCCATACAATCGCAAGATCGATCTGCGCAAGCTTTTCAAACTCATTCACAGCCTCATCCTCCTTTTTTCTTTGTTCTCTAACTACTAACTACTTTTCAAAGAAGCACTTTTACATCGAGGCTTCTCAACGAAGATGGGGAAATTACCACAGGAGATGTAGCGTGTCTAACAAGCGAATCGTACAGCACTGTATAGGCAATTTAAAAAAATATGTTAAAAGCTTGAGAAAATTAAAAAATATTGAATTTTCAAAAAATATTTAATT
>JAZKFP010000046.1:0-6040 GCA_040386355.1 Pseudomonadota bacterium
TCACATAGCTTTCGGTAATTAATTCATTGGGCGTTGCATCCAACCACCATTGAATGGCCCATTCAACTTCACCTTGTGGATTAGAAAATTTTGCTAAACAACAGGTGCTTGGTAAAAGCTCAAATGAACCGGCTGCGGTACTTAAATAATCTTTTAATCCATCTTCGTAATACCATTCGGTGCGTTCACCAGTATTTTCATCGACAAAAATCATTCGAAGTTTTGGACATAAAACCGCTTTCGCACGCAGCAAGGATTTAATTGCCGGCACTGCAAATCGATTGACATCAAAATATTTGCCATTCGGTAAAAAACGCACCATCGAACCGGTATCTTTTTTGGCACAGGTTCCAATAATTTTTAATTTGGTTTTTTTATCGCCATCGGCAAACGTCATGTGATGAACATTTCCACCACGACGAATTTGCACTTCTAGATGCGAGGACAATGCGTTAACAACGGATACACCAACTCCGTGCAACCCGCCGGAATATTGATAATTTTTTCGTGAGAATTTTCCGCCCGCATGTAAGCGCGTCAAAATTAATTCAACACCGGATACTTTTTCTTCCGGATGAATATCGATCGGCATACCGCGACCATTATCTGTCACGCTCAATGAATTATCTTTATACAAGCACACTTCAATTTGATTCGCGTGTCCCGCTAGTGCTTCGTCGACGCTATTATCAATAACTTCTTGCGCAAGATGATTAGGGCGTGTGGTGTCGGTGTACATGCCGGGTCGTTTTTTTACCGGATCAAGTCCACTTAAAACTTCAATGTCCGCAGCATCGTATTGCGAAGCAGCCATGCTTTTCTCCAGCTGTAAAATCAATTTGAATTATTAAGACGTGCGAATGTGCACAAAAACGAATGGTAAAACAATAGATTGTTTTATAGATGAGGGCGAGACTTAAGAATTAATATCCTTTCACAGAATAATCAACTTCGAATGTCATGTGCTCAACACGCGAGATGTGGGAATTAAAACGTCCATCATTATAGACGTTAAATGATCGATAACCTGGCAATAATGAATCTACTGAAAATTCCTGGCTTTGAGGTTTAAATTGCACACAGGTCGAAGGGACAGACATACAAGTAATGTGTCCGCGCTGACTATAATGTTCTTGATGCACATGCCCCCAGATCACCATCTTTACGCGTTTATCGTTTTCAAGTAACGGCCAAAACTCTTCGGGATTTTTTAAACCCACTGTATCCAACCACTTTGATCCTAAATCAAATGGATGATGATGCAAACATACCGCAATATATGGTGCATCTGTGGTCTGCAGAATATCTGCTAATAATTTTAAAGATGCTTCCGTTAATCGACCCGGGACTTTACCGGGAATTACAGAATCCAGCATTATCCATAACCAATTTCCTAATCGAAATGTGATGGGTGCTAGAAGATCTTCTGAATCAATTAACAAGCTTGGCATTACATCAACGCGATCGTGATTACCAGGCAACCATAATTTAGGCGCAGGAAATTCTTTTAATTTATCTTCTAGAAATTGATAAGCAGCCGCACTGCCATCTTGAGTCACATCACCGGTCACTAAAATCAAATCAATTTTTGAGTTTTGTTCATGAATTAAATCTAAAACCTTGGTACAGCTTTCTCGGGTATTCATCCCAAGCAATTTACCATCTTCATTTGCAAACAGATGGCTGTCCGATAGTTGAACAATGCGATAGGCATGAGATTGATTGTGTTGTGTCATGTAATAGATCTACCGGCATCCATAAAGAATTGAATAGCCACAATTGTATACGCGAATGAATTTTACGCACTGTGCAAAGATTCACATGTTTTGGACTTTTTTAAGTAAATTGAGAAAATTCAGAATATATTTTCTGCAAACTGGAGTTATGGCGATTAAAACTTGGAGAAAATAGATTCTGATTGCATGAGAGGAGATGAAATTGCCGCATAAAGCTGAGAAATCCAGCCTAATAAAAATTCATTTTGTTGATTTTTTTCATCGGGAGCGAGCATTTTTGGATTTGGATAAGAATAGACACCTTGTTGAATCGATTGCCCCTGACATCGAAACACTTCTGCCATCTGCACATCATGATAAAGACGTACATCCAACACTAATGGCTGCATCCACACCAATTCAATGCCCTGACAAAAGAGTTGTATTAACGACGTATGAGGCGTTTGTTCAAGCACTAAAAAATTAAGTTCTTCTGAGGTATTGCTTTGATCTGCGTTTGGTAGAAACGATAAAAGAGAATTTGTGCTGGCTGATTTAATGGATGGGCAAAGTAAGGTGAATAATTGATAAATTTGTGCGGACTGTTTAAACGACTGCTGCAAGTCAGGAACATAGGATGCCGATTTTTTTGAGCTTTTGAACTGCCCAGTTTTATCGGTCTGTTTGGCCGACACGTTTGCTGTCGGTATCGTTGGCTTCATATCGTACTAGTCCATCCCGTCCTAATTGTCGTTTGCTTCTGCTGATTCGCCACCTTACCTTGATTTTCTGACAAGCTACAAGCAGTTATTCAGGCAAATGTATCATTTTGCCTACAATTCTTTAGGTTAGTTGGGTTGTACGACGCTAGCCAGCCAACCACAAGAATATATTTTCTTCTGCGGTAATAGGTTGACAGTCTCGTGTTTGGGCTAGATAATCTCGCGTCCTAGAATCCCGTAATACAAGGATTATGTCTTCCTCGGTTTTATGGTTTTTACGTAACTACTTTTTCTTTTCTTTAAAAGAACTATTGCTTCTGCAAATTCTTGCAAGTATTTAGAGAAGCGTAGTTTTTGATCACTTATTGATGAACAGAGGATTACCGTGGCCAATACAGTTCAAGCGCGGAAACGAGCTCGCCAGTCTGAAAAACGTCGGCAATTACGATCAAGCCAGCGCGCTATGGTTCGTACCTACATTAAAAAAGTCTATTCATTACTTGCTGAAGGCAGCAAAACAGAAGCTGCAGAAGCGTATCAACGTGCGGTTCCTGTAATTGACCGTATGGCTTCTAAAGGCGTAATTCATCCTAATAAGGCTGATCGTCATAAAAGCCGTTTAGCACAACAAATCAAACAGCTATCTGCTTAATTATTTAAGCAAGCTCGAATGAAATAAAAAAGGGTCATTGCGAAAGCTATGGCCCTTTTTTGTGGGGAAAGATTTTTATAAGTGATGTGTACCCAACACTCATTGGTTTTCTATGCAGAAATGTTTTATACATGATGTTTTGTGGGATAGTACATGCGGGCGAATAATTATTCGCCCCTACATAAAATGATCACTTTCCTAAAAATATCCGAGCCTTTAAAAATTATTATTAATGCTCGGACGCTTCACCATAAAACACGCCCCTAACGTGCAAAGACTCATGGTTAATATCATCGGATTAATGCTGCCATCGTGAAAAACTGCAATAGAAATTGAAGTGGCCGCACCCGCAAACATACGACAGCTTCCTAACAAAGCAGAAGCAACTCCAATATTATTTTGAAAAGTCGACAATGCCATAGCGTTTGTATTTGGGTATAAAAATCCTGAAAAGAATAAATATAAGAATAATAAACCCAACACTTGAAATTCATGAATTTGAATTTTCAAACTCAACAACAATCCTATAGCACATAGCACCAGCAAGATGGAAACTCTCTGAATCAAAAAACCTGTAGTGTATTTTTTCAATAAATACCGATTTACTTGGCTCCCTAAAATTAAACCAAATGCATTTAACGCAAAAATCCATCCATAGGTTTTTTCAGAAAATCCGTAAATTTCCATAAACACGTGCGGTGATCCAGCAATATAAGCAAATAAGCTTCCCATCACTGCACTGCCAGCAAAGCCGTAAATCAAAAAGTTTTTATTTCTTAACGTATTTCGATAACTTTTCAGAACAGGCAAAAAACGTAATGAAATTGTTGAATCAAAAGCTTTGGTTTCAGGTACGAAGCGTTTAATTAAAAACATCATGAATAAACAAATGCACGCCAATGATCCGAATACATAACGCCAACCAAAATGCGCAATAACGTATCCACCTAATGTCGGCGCGATCATAGGTGCAACACCCATTACTAACATTAAAGTGGAAAATACACGTGCTACTTCACTATTTGGAAAACAATCTCGGACAATAGATTGACTTGCCACAATTCCAACACAACTGCCCAGCGCCAGCATTAAACGTAATCCAATTAACCACTCAACAGTTGGTGCAAATGCACAACCTACTGCTGCAATAACATAAAAAGCAAAACCAATTAAAAGCGGTTTTTTTCGGCCGTAACGATCTACTAACGGACCATAAAATAATTGGCCTAATGAAATACCAATAAAATAGCTTGTTAATGTGAGTGAAACTTGGCCGATGCTTGCATTTAAATCGTTGGCGATTACTGGAAAGCCCGGCAAATACATGTCCACCGAAAATGGACCAAGTCCGGCAATTACACCTAAGATCATTATGAGAATACGCTGTTCTTTTTGGGAAAGCGTAAAAGAAGGAATCATGAAGGAGTTGTCATAAGGGCGTGTTGACGTTTTAGCATTCGAGATAAAAGAGATTCAAAAGGATGGAACACCAGGCAAAAAGTAATAAAAAAACGGAATGTATTTGTCAATCCATGAGTATTTTTTATTACTTTTTAACACAGTGAGCCGCCTTTTGAGACACTTTTAGCCGAATTGATGAACGTCAGCATGCCCTATATGATTAAAGCTAAATTATCGCGATGAATAAGTTCGAGTTCAGAAACGTATCCTAATAATTCTGCAATACGTTGACTGGAAATACCTTTAATCTTATTTGCTTCAACTGCAGAATAATTTACCAAGCCTACACCTAAACGAGCGCCGGTAACATTTAAAATATGCACTGCATCGCCGCGTTGAAAATCACCAGTTATCGATTTAACACCAACCGATAATAAACTTGCACCGCGTTCAGACAAAGATTTTGCTGCACCTTCATCAATAGTAATGGAGCCACGCACTTTCATTTGTCCAAGCAACCAATTTTTGCGCGCAGCTTGTGGTTCTTGATCGGGAATTAATCGCGTACCTAAATTATTTTCCGCAGCGCCTAAACGCATTAATACATCGGGTTCGCGTCCCGAAGCAATCACAGTCATCGCACCGGAACGCGCTGCCGTTTTTGCCGCAGTAATTTTTGTGATCATTCCACCACGACCTAAACCACTTGTGCTGCGACCACTTGCCATTTGCAAAACCTGTGGATGATCCGTTTTAATTTCACCCACCAATACCGCATTTGGATCTTCATGCGGATCAGCGGTATATAAACCTGGTTTGTCCGTTAAAATTACTAATACTTGCGCCGCAACTAAATTCGTTACTAATGCAGCAAGCGTATCGTTATCACCAAAACAAATTTCATCGGTAACTACGGAATCATTTTCGTTAATTACCGGAATTACCGAACAGTCCAACAAAGTCAATGTGGTTTGACGTGCGTTTAAATAACGCGTGCGGTTCGCAAGATCTTCATGCGTTAATAAAATTTGTGCGGTACGTAATTGCCAACGTTGAAACGCTTGTTCATAACATTGGATTACGCCCATCTGACCAACCGCTGCAGCGGCTTGCAATTGATGCAACGCCTGCGGGCGCGATGGCCAACCAAGTCGACGAATTCCTTCCGCCACTGCGCCAGAAGAAACAATCACTACTTCAATACCTTGTTCCATCAGATGCGCAATTTGTCGCGCCCAATCAGAAATCGCAATCGGATCAACGCCAAGTCCGTTTTGCGTAACTAATGAACTACCCAACTTGATTACCCAACGACGGGCTTTCAATAAACGATGCTGACTCGCATCCGTAATTGGATAATTATTAGTTTCACTCACGATATTCCACCTGAACGTCATGCTCATCGTCGTCAAAATCGTCGTCATCTAAATCATCTTCTGCTGCTGCAGAATGTATGGAAGCGCGAACGACATCTTCTTCTAATTGTGATTGTAGCTCTGCATGTTGCTCTTCAGATAATAAACGACCGTCTTCATTACTTTCTAAATCCA
>JAZKFP010000047.1:0-2159 GCA_040386355.1 Pseudomonadota bacterium
CATGAATTTGTGGTGCCTAAATCAATACCAATCATTTTCGCCATAACTAAAAATCTCCTCGGTGTACAGGAATTCGATGCTAGACCCTATATTGCCCCCAAATGAATTTTTTCAAGGGGGCATGAGACTAAAAAGAAAGAGAAAAGCAGAATTAGACTTTAGATACGATGACCATTGCAGGACGCAATAAACGCCCATTTAAGGAATAACCGCGTTGTAAAACTTGCACTACCGTATTGGGTGCAGTATCGGGCACGCTAATCATTGACATCGCTTCATGATGTTGAGGGTTGAAGATTTCACCTTGAGGATCAACAATTTCAATACCCGATTTAGTCAGTACATCAGTTAGCATTTTTTGCGTGATCACAATACCTTCGCGAGCAGCGCGTTGCGACTCATCACTTTCTGGAATAGCGTCTAGACCACGCTCAAGCCCATCTAACACCGGCAATAAATCAGTAATATGTCGATCCAACGCATATTTGTGCGCATTTTCAATATCACGTTCTGCACGACGTCTGACATTTTGCATTTCAGCTTGTTGACGAACCAAGCGCTCTTGTAATTCAGCTGTTTTTCTTTGTTCAACAATTAAATGCTGCATCAATTGCGAAGAAGATTCAGTAGTAGTAAATGCTGGATCAAAAGCCTCATTGCTTTCTAATCCACTCTCCTCATTCAAATCAGCAGAGGGGTTGGAATCTGTAGTATCAAGAGATTCATTAGATTTATTTTCAGAATCCATACTTTTGTCTTCTTTCTTACCAGTAATTATTTCTTCGATATTATCGGTTGAGTGACTCATACCTACTCCTAAACGATCGTATGTACCCAATGCAGATGGGATTTCCTAAAACACTTTTCAACATTTTTATCAGTAACAGGTGAATCAGTAATTGGCAGCGTTCAACACCGGCGAATAATTATTCACCCCTACAACAATCATCACTTTCCTAAAAATATCTCAATATCTAACGGATACCATAGGTACGAATAACTATTCGCCCGCATGTACTTTTCCATAAAACATCTATTACAAAACATTTCACCATGGAAATCTCATATGCATTTGGTATCTTACTTTTCATTATTAATTTATTTTAAAATCACAAAGGGGTAATTGAATAATTACCCCTAAGTTTCTTCATCAGCAAATCGTAAGGAACAATCTACTTTAAGGTTTTCAATAAAAATTATTGACGCAGAAATGCCGTTAATAACCATGTTTTTTCTTCGCCGTCAAATTCGTCGTAATCAACGACTTCGTAGCTCGCACCAACACCGACATTATCGTTTAGGAATAATTCTCCAAAAACACGATATTCAGTACTATCAATGTCACCAGAACCGAATCCTAGACCAACGCCAAAGCTTGCTAACGGAGTAACAAAATAGGTTCCGTCTGCACTGATCGTTGTCCAATCAGCATCGACACCATCGGAATCAATACTGGAGCGACTAATATCTGCTTCCAAACCCAAGAAACTGTCACCGATATAGGGTGTAACACTTTTAAATCCAACCCCTAATTCATCAACTTGGCTTTCATCGTCAGATGCCCAGCTTAATAACACTTGAGAGTCGTCGCTGATATACATACCACCGGCGATTCTATAACCGTCGGCATCGGCTGCAAAAATGTCAGCTTCTAAAACTAATCCTGATCCCACATCAACGTAGCGTCCACCAACAACTAGAGCACTCTCATCTTCATCAAGACCTGTAAAATCATCTTCGAAATCTGTACTTAAATATGAAACGCCAAAAGAGGTAGCTTGTGCTAAAAATGCTGCCTCACCACGTGGACGATTCGTTACGTCAACGGGTGTTAAATAAAAATCACCACCAATTCCAAGAGTGTCCGATTCTGCACCGGTTAAACCTGAAAGCGGTAAATCAGCGTGACCATAAAGGACACCAATTTCGTATTGATAAGCTTGTGCTTGAATTCCAACAAATCCCAACGCAGACGCTGTTATCCATGCAATGTTCCGAGTCCATTTTGTTTTCATCATTGGTTATGCCCTCCGAGCATTCGTTAATCTTGACGATTTGGTTTTCATGAACCTCAATGCTGCAGCTTGCAAACACGCGAGGTCATCTTTATCTTCGGCTTGTTATCATAGCGAGACCGCGAGGGATCGCAAGACATTTGT
>JAZKFP010000048.1:0-2870 GCA_040386355.1 Pseudomonadota bacterium
CAAAATGCTATAATTGAAAAGGTCAAGTTAGAATTTAAAAATGTAAAAAACAAATCCAAAGATTAAAAAAGTAAAGAAAATAAATCAAAACAAATAATATTTAAATAAAAAAAGTCTAGCTCCATTCCTTTAGTAAAAATATAAAATATTAATTAATAAAATATATTTTTATAAAGAAAAAGAGCCAGACCAATTTCTAATTTATTACAATGAACAATTTCTCAAATACTAAGCAACTGTTGTTTCTTTAGTGTAAGAAATATCTTTTGCACCAGCATTTTCAAAAATAGTTTTAGCACGGTCTACTGCTTCACTATTTCGTGCATGAACAGAAATTAAGATGTTCCCTTCTTTTAACTTGCCTTCATAACGTTTTGCTTCATATTCAGGAATTCCTAACCCAACAAGAGCACCTGAAACGCCTCCAACTGCTGCGCCAACCGCTACGCCACTTAACGCAGCCATAATTGGACCAGCCGCAATAAAGGGTCCGAGTCCTGGAATTGCTAGTGAACCAATACCCACTAACCAACCTAGGCCACCGCCCAGTACACCGCCAACGCTCGCGCCAGTAGCTGCGCCTTCAGGCATTTTAGTATGTTGTTCATGTGCAAAATCTTTTGTACCTGAACGGTCTGGTAATAAAACAGAAATATCATCTGCCATAAAACCACTAGCTTTTAATTGATTAACAATATTAGTTGCATCTGGTTCGTTTGCTGCAATACATATAACTGATTTTGACATAATAAATCTCTCTTTAAAAAATTAGATTAAGTAAAATTATTTATAACTATTAATTAAGAATTAATTTCTAATTGATCAACAATTTCATAATTTTTAGAAAACTTTTTAGCAGTGGCTAAAATACGTTCGCGTTCAGTCTCGCTATCAACCGGTCCACGTAGAGTTACAGTACCGTTTGTAGTAATAATTTTAATATTATGTGCATTAGTAGAAAGCGAATCATCTTCTACTATGGATTGTCTAATTTGAGTAGTAACATTCAAATCATTTTCTTGATTAGATTGATCGGTAGGCAACATTGTTTTGTCGTTTGCATCCCGCTCATTTCGATCAGTATTATCAACGCTGTCACTAACTCTTTTTGAGTCTGTGGAATAAGTAGTTTCTGCATATGCGCTACCTATTACACCACCCGATAAACATAACATTACCGTCATGGCAAAAGGTAATTTCTGCATGATTTCCTCTCCATTTTAAGGGCTAATTTAAATTGAACCGTTGTGGTTCAGGCTTGGTGTCCAGATCATACTCTAACTATAGGGTCATTAAATCTGTGCGGTAACGCACTATATCAAAAGGAGGAAAGCAAATAATATAAAAAATTATTATAAGTTATTGTTTAAAAAAAATTTTAATTAATGATTTGATTAAAGAACTGTATATACCCGTAGCGAATGACCTTTATTTTTAAAAAATGGTAGGTCGCTTTGCGCGCCGCGACTAAAGGCAGCGGCCGGACAAATGAAATGGTAAAGCATGAAGATTTTTTTTCGGTTGCACGACGTCTTGACGCTGCGTAACCAAAGTTTTACGCAGCAAGAACGCTGTAACGCGTTCGAGCAGACAACAAATCAAGCGGAAAAAAAATCATGATAAACACCTAATTTTTATTCGCTACGGGTATATATAGTGTCATGCAACGATTAAGCAAACATAATAAATGCTAATTAAGAAGTTTCTGTGATGTTTGCATATAAAAGTAATTTATCTTCCTGATAAAAAATACTGTTCATTTAATGCTTGATGAATTGAATTACAACTTACTTGAATTTGATCAATATATTCATGCAATTCAACTGCATTAAATCGTCCCACGTCTTTTGATTGAATAATGCGTTTTAAACTATGGATGCGTCGTAATACCGGTTCGTGGATCGGTAATTTTTGTACACTGCTTTCAAGTTCAGAAACACAAAATAAAACCGAGCGCGGAAAAAATTCAAATTTAAATAAAAATTTAAGTACATCGCTGCGACGGACGCGGACTTGCATTGATTGACGGTACATTTGGTAGCCATTCAAGGATTTTAAAACGCTCATCCACTGAATATTTTCAAAGGGAGTAAGCGGCAAACTGTCATCCGCACTTAAACTACTAACTTTGACATCGACAAATCGCGATGTCATGTCAGCGCGTTCAATATTTCGTCCGATACGAATAAATAAATAGGCTTGATCATGGTTCATACAACCGGACAACAAACCAGTGATCGATTGCTGAATATGGATAACTTCTTTTAGAAATTGCGCCCGATCGCGCTTTGATAACTCAGTTTGCAGTTTTTGAGAAACAAAATTATAAAAGGTATTGATTCTTTCCCATGCCTCGCAAGGAATTACTTCGCGTATAGTTCTTGCATTTTCACGCGCGGCACTGAGGGCGGATAACAATGAAATTGCACTAGGGGAATCGGTTAGTAAAAACTTTATAATATTTTTTTCCGTAAAATCATTGTATTTTTCTTCATATTCTTTACGTGAGCCCGTCATATCTATGAGCGGCTCCCAACCTAAAGTTGCTTCTTTCGGCATATCAAATAAAAAATTTGCATTTACATTAATTAAACACGCTAAATTTTCAACGCGCTCTAAATAACGAGTCATCCAATAAAAAGTTTCTGCAACGCGAGCTAGCATGGTATATCCATATTTTTTGAATTATATTTCAAACGCAGATGAGATTTCCTAAAACACGTTTCAAATAGTCAATCAGTAATAAGCAACGTTCAACACGGGCGAATAATTATTCGCCCCTACATAAAATGATCACTTTCCTAAAAACACCTCAATTTCTAACGGATACCGTAGGGGCGAATAATCATTCGCCCGCATGTACTTTCCCA
>JAZKFP010000049.1:0-5536 GCA_040386355.1 Pseudomonadota bacterium
GGATTGAAGCATGCTGGTTATTTTCACTGCATTACAGTCAGCTTGAAGTGGTTGTACATCCACAAAGTGTGATTCACTCCATGGTGGAATTTACTGACGGTACAACGCTTGCGCATCTAAGTGCGCCAACAATGAACGTACCACTTGCACATGCACTAGGTTGGCCGAATCGCTTAACTACCAGCGTTTCTTCCATTGATTTAATTAAAGTTGGTCAACTCACCTTTGAAGCACTGGATGAAGATTTGTTTCCTGCATTAGGTTTAGCACGATGGGCACAAAATCAAGGTGGCACTGCGTGTGTAACACTTAATGCTGCAAATGAAGAAGCGGTAGCAGCTTTTCTCGCTGGTAAACTTAACTTCTTGCAAATTTATTCTGTAATTGAAGATGCGTTAGTGCATGTACCTGTCATACAAGATCAATCAATGGATAATATTTTAGGCACCGATGGTTTAGCACGTCGGCGCGCACGCACCCATATTCAATTATTAAACACCACTGTTTGCGTCTAATGTTTGCGTACAAAAAAGTTAATCAAAAAAATATTGTGAAAAAGATAGATATGACCGCATACAGAATGAGTTTCTCGTAGGCGCCTGTGAAATGAGACCGCGGAGCATATTGCAAAATATGTGAGCAGGCGAGTAAGCAGGCAACATCCGAGAAATTCGTTCTGTATGTGGTTTATTAGCAATAAAGGAATAGAATGTCTTTTCTATACTACCCCCTTGGTTTCATCGTCGCCCTCGGTATTTTAATTGCCGTACATGAATGGGGACATTTTTATGTTGCTCGCCGTGTTGGTGTACGCGTATTACGATTTTCAATTGGATTCGGTCCAGTATTATTGCGACGATTTGATAAACATGGCACTGAGTTTTGTTTATCGCTAATTCCTTTAGGTGGTTACGTTCGGCTACTTGATAGTCGTAATGAACCCGTTGCTGAGGAAGATGCGTCTTTTGATTTCAACCGTAAAACTCCTGCGCAGAAAATAGCAGTGCTCGCAGCCGGAGCCGGAGTTAATTTAATTTTCGCTGTACTCATATTTTGGGCAGTTTTATTACAAGGTGTTACGTATTTAATTCCCGTCGTTGAACAAGTCAAACCCTTATCATTAGCAGAACAAGCTGGGCTGAAACCAAACGATCGTCTATTAAAAATAAATGATGAAGCAATGTTAGGTTGGGGCGATATTGCCTACCAAGTGATTAAGTTAGGCGGTAGCACAGATCCATTAAATTGGACAGTTGAGCGCGATGGCCAACCATTACAAATTCGAATGCAATTAAACGATCTCATTATTGATAATAAGGTTGCAGAAGATCCGATTAAAGCACTTGGATTAACTCCAAAAATTTCTCCATTTGAATCGGTGATTGGCCAAGTCGTTGAGGGTGAAGTTGCGGAACGTGGCGGATTGAAAATTGGTGATCGTATTACTCAAATTAATGAAACTCCTATTGCCAATTGGAGTGATATGGTTGCGGAAGTACAAAAGCTTCCCAACAAATCCGCACGTTTTTTAATCGAGCGAGAAAATCAACAACAAGAAGTTTTATTAAAAATTGGTGAACGAGATTTAGATTCTGGTGAATCAGTAGGGTATATTGGCGCCGCACCAGAAGCACTAGATGAAAAGCTTGAATCACAATGGATTGGAGTTGAATCCTATGGTGTATTTGAATCTCTACAACAAGCTTTGAAAAAAACTATTTCATTATCCGGTTTAATTTTACATTCGTTTGGTAAAATGATTGTCGGTCAAATGTCATTAGATACGTTATCGGGTCCCATTACGATTGCACAAGTAGCCGGTGAAACTGCAATATCGGGCTTGCAAACTTTTTTAAATTTTTTAGCGTATTTGAGCATTAGCTTAGGTGTGATAAATTTGCTGCCGATTCCAGTATTGGATGGAGGGCATATCCTCATGACAATGATTGAAGCGATTCGTCGCAAACCTTTGTCATTAAGAGCGCAACAGATTGGTATGAGTTTAGGAATTGGTTTAATTTCTACCTTTATGTTGTTAGCGATTTACAACGATTTGATTCGATTTTTCAGTTAAATACTGATTTTAATTCTGATCTAAAGTTTTCGGCTCGCTGCAACTCGTTCTAACCTTTGCTGTCCATGCGAAGACTTTGAGTTTAGCCTTGCCCTAAAAGGACCTAAAAACCGCAATCATGAGTAAAGTAATTCGAAACGGTGTTCGAGGCAAATCATCGTCATGTTTGTCGCGTGTCAATTTAAAGTGTGAAAAATGGCTGCAAATTTTTGCATTATTTATGGGTTTTATTTTTTTAAATCCTATTCAAATTGCTTTAGCTGAAACTGAAAATAGCGAAGTTGCATCTGTTAAAAGTTTGCAAGATGTTGTCACGCTAAAAGTTCAGGCGCCAATAAGTCAAGGTTGGGAAATTACGCAAGTTCGCGTTGATGGATTGCAACGTGTATCGGTTAGCGTGGTGTATCAAGCCTTACTGGTAAACGTTGGAGACCGCGCAAATGATGCGTTGTTAAGTCAAAGTACTCGCGCAATTTATGCAACTGGAAAATTTAGTGATGTGCAATTATTGCGTGAAGAAAACACGTTAGTTATTAAAGTGAATGAACGTCCAACGATTATGAAAATCGATATCGAAGGCAATAAAATCCTCGATACCGAATCTTTGGAAACTGGTCTAAAAGAATCTGGTTTACAAGTTGGAAGCGTTTTACAACGCGCAACGCTAGATCAAATTCGGCAAGAATTAGAACGTCAATATGTTTCCCAAGGACGTTACGGTGCGCGTATTGAAACTAAGGTCGAACCTAAAACACGAAATCGTGTGCATTTAACGATTCAAATAGATGAAGGCAAACTTGCTGAAATCAAATATATCAATGTCATTGGCAATAAGGTTTTTGATGATGAAACCTTATTAAAGCAATTTCAATTACGTTCATCGCATTTAACTTCGTTTTTTAAAAAAGACGATCAATACGCACGTGAAAAATTAGTAGGTGATCTTGAAATTTTACGTTCATATTATTTAGATCGTGGCTATGTAAATTTCAAAATTGAATCGACTCAAGTTGCAATCAGCGGTAATCGTGAGGAAGTTTTTATTACAGTTGCAGTAAAAGAAGGCGTTGAATATAAAGTGGGTAATGTCAAAATTTTGGGGCAATTACCAATTGCTATGAAAGATTTGGAATCGTTAGTATTAATTAAGTCTGACCAAGTTTTTTCACGTCAGCTTGTTACGTTATCTTCAGATTTGATGATTAAACGTTTAGGAGATGACGGTTTTACTTTTGCGGAAGTCCGTGGTATTCCATCTATTAATCAAGATGATAAAAAAGTAAATGTTGATTTTTATGTAGAGCCGCGCAAGCGTGTTTATGTTCGACGAATACATTTTTCTGGCAATACCAAAACTCAAGACGAAGTTCTGCGACGTGAAATGCGTCAGATGGAAGGTGCCTGGGCAGACGGACAAAAAATTGAATTATCACGTGCACGTTTAGAGCGACTTGGTTTTTTCCGTAGCGTGCAAGTGGAAACTAAACGTATTCCTGGTACTGAAGATCAAATTGATTTGTCGTTTGAAGTTGAAGAGCAACCATCTGGAAGTATTGGCGCAAGTATTGGTTATCAAGATGGTACTGGTTTAATTTTCGGGGCAAATGTTAGTCAAACTAATTTTCTTGGAACGGGTAACCGTGTTGCATTTGCATTGAGTCGAACCGATATTCGTAATGCCTATAATTTTAGTTTTGTTGATCCGTATTATACCGTTGATGGTGTTAGTCGTGGATTTTCGGTGTTTTATCAAGAAACTGATTACGATGAAGACGATAATACAACAAGCTATCGTACCGATTCATTGGGTGGTGATTTAAATTTTGGATATCCCATTAGTGAAAATGCGCGTTTAAATTTTGGAATTGGTTTTGACACAACTACGGTGTATGCATTCGATGCCTCGGCGCAGGAAGTAAAAGATTTTATTGGTTATGTTCCTGGAGACGGTGCAACCCAGTCTGATTCTTTTGATACTGTCCATTTAAACGGATCTTGGTTACTCAATCGACTAAATCGTGGATTATTACCAGATCGTGGTGATTCACATCAATTTAGTGTTGAGCTAGCTTTGCCTGGTAGTGATCAAACGTATTACAAAGCAAAATACGCGTGGCAACAATATTGGGGATTAACTGCTCGTACTTCTTTAAGGGCGCATGCTGATTTAGGGTACGGTGAAGGTTTTGGTGATATAGAAACATTGCCCTTTTATAAAAACTTTTTTGCAGGCGGCTTCGGTTCCGTCCGCGGATTTGATGAGCGTAGCTTAGGACCTAAAGACTCGAATGGTAATGATGCATTTGGCGGGAATTTATTAGTAGAAACCGGTGTCGAATGGATCGTTCCAACGCCTTTCGCTCAAGACCAACGTGCTTTTAGAACTACCGTATTTTTAGATGCAGGTAATGTTTTTAATAGCGAAGTCACTGAAGAAGTTCCATTGGAATTTAATGAGTTACGTACCGCAGTTGGAGTATCGTTCACTTGGATTGCGCCGATTGGACCAATAGCTTTTAGTTTTGCAAGTCCAATCAATGAACAAGAAGGCGATGAAACAAAAAGTTTCCAATTCTCTTTAGGTCAGACTTTTTAATCACGGTGCTTGTGCCTAAAGCTTAAGGTACGACTAAGTAAAAACATCACGTTATAGCAAAGTTTTTTTGAGTGTTTTGATTTTATACCCATAACGATTGATTTTTGTTTTTAAAAAAGAGTAGGACACTTTGTGCGCCGCGACTAAAGGCAGCGGCCGGACAAATGGAATAGTAAACATGAAGGTTTTTTTTCAATTCGCTCTTAAATAATAAGAGTGCGCTTTGACGCTGTGTAGCCAACGCTTTATGCAGCAAGAACGCTGTGACGCGTTCGAGCAAGCAACACAGCAAATGGAAAAAAAGATCATGTTGAACACCTACCCTTTTTTAAAAACAAAGGTCAATCGTTATGGGTATATCTAATCCAGACATAGTTTTTAACTTATCTAACATATTCTGGTTAGATAAATTTTGTTCATGAGGAAATTAGCATGCGTTTTATTAATATGTGTTTAGTAGCGGTTTTATTAATGTGTTCTAGTTTAGCGTTGGCAAAAGATCCAATGCGTATCGCAGTGCTAGATCAATTTGGAGCGTTACTAGAAACTACCGAAGCCCAAAAATTACTTGAATCATACAAAGCAGAAGCGGAAGCCGATCGCGGTAAAATTTTAGCAATTGAAGATGAAATGAAAAAAGCCGATGCAAAACTTGCCAAAGAAGCAGATGTAATGAGTGCTACAGAAGCATCAAATTTACGTTCTAGCATGCAAGATAAACAGTTAGATCGAAATGTATTAATTAAAAAATTACAAAATAAAAATCAAGAAGCGCAAAAACAAATCCTTGCAGCAGTAGGTCCTAAACTTGAAAAAATCTTGAAAGAAATGACGGATGAAGGCGATTACGATATGATTCTGCAACG
>JAZKFP010000050.1:0-58860 GCA_040386355.1 Pseudomonadota bacterium
AATTAATTTCTATTCCTTGGATTGATGATCAGCTTGTAGTATTTTGTGCACCGGATCATCCATGGGCAGGTAAACCTTGGTTGACCGATGAAGACATTTTGGAAATCGATTGGATTTTACGCGAACCTGGTTCTGGAACACGCCAAACTTTTGATCGCTCTATGCACGGGTTAGTTGCGCGGTTAAAACCACCATTAGAACTTCAACACACCGAAGCTATTAAACGGGCAGTTGAAGCTGGATTAGGATTTGGATGTTTATCGACCTTATCTGTTAAAGATGCGTTTATTCGTGGAACATTAGTGCCAATTCCAGTGCCCCAACGTCCACTTGATAGACAATTTTACTTAGTTTTGCATCGACAAAAATTTCGTAGCCGTGCAATACAGAAGTGGATAGAATTTTGCGGAGAACATGCCGTTATAGATTAAAATTTATTTCTAAAATAACAGATGTTCAAAAAATATTTTTGAACATTCCTAATTTATAAAGTAGAAGTATTTGACTATGGTACATCGACTACATAACCTTGAAACAAACCGAGAGACTTTTTCTCCCCTCGCAATAAATCAAAGCTTATTTCATCAAACTCAATCCATTCCTTTTCACAGATTCATTTCTAAACTTGACTATTCAATGAAGTCTTGTCTTCGCTCAATTACTAAAACAAATTTTATATATTATATTGAAAAAGCATCTAATTTTGTTGAACAAGCAACAGCATTTACTGTAATAAAATACCCATATATACATTATTTTTATCAAAATAACATGGAAATTCTTCAACCAAACAATACACCATTAAATGCAATGAACGATACAATTTTTCAAAATACAATTGAATGTTTCACAACTCAACGTCAAACTATATTCGATTTAACTAACCCAAACACGATGGGACGTTTTTTTCATTATATTGTTTTTAATGAAAATATTTCTGATACTCGTAAAGAGCTCATCCTCTTTCAATTAGCCAGAATATTAAATGAAAACCAATTTTTTATAGATATTGAAGATATTGAAGATATCTCAATGAATAACAATACTATTCATGCCATCGAAAAATATAAATTTAAATACATCCAAATTCAAACTAACTGTCAATACATGATCGATAAAATTCAAGAGATGTCACATATTGAGCAATTACACGACATGGCCTATTTCACTGCTGCTTTTTCTCATTGATTCATATGTATTTGGATTAATGGTAGACTCGATCGATGATTTTAAACCATTTAACTTAATTTGCTCTTGAAGCCAGGCGTTAGGAGCAAAAGCTTCTGCACTGACTTTGTCGTGAGCAAAAACATTTCTATCTGGATTTTCAATTGATGCAAGCGCAAACTCTCTTAAATCCTTTGTGAAATGGCGCGCAGCAGCTAACTGTTCAGGAATAATCGGATCAAAACTTTCAAATATGTTTCCATGAAAATTTTTAGCAATCCAATCTGATTTAAAACTTTCAAACGTATCATGAACTGTTGCAACTTCTTCTTTATTAAAATAAATTCTTTTGTTATCTTCAATTGAAGTTTTTGATTTATGATTCGTTTTAATCATCACAGATTCCACAGTAGGAAAAGATTCTTTTTTAAGTCTTGAACCAAGCCAATAAGTTGACCAATCTGATTTTGATTGAAATGAGATACTTTTTAAGTTTCCTTCGAATGGTAATGGTTCTTCTCGATAATGAAGCTTTTGATATTTAAATTCGCTTTGGATTACATGATCATTAGTTAAATCAACCTCATCAAAACCTAAAACAATTGGAACACACTGATAACTTAACACCGAGGTTAATGATAATTCTTTCAAATAAATTGGATTTAAAAGATATTCAATATTATTTAAAAGAACATTTTTAAATTTTTCAATTATATATTCTGGAATTTTAAAAAATCCTAACTGGTCTGTACTCTTATTACCAAATTCAATTAATTTGATGGAAAAATAACTTCTCGGTAAAATAAATTTAATTTCTGGAGCACCTGTTAAAGAAGGTAAATTTAAGACTCTAAAGCCATCCCATAAAAATCTATTACATAATTCACCTAAAGCTAATTCTTTTTTTTTGGATAAATTACCTATAAGATTTTCATCTTTCCCTGTAAGAATGGCTTCATTTTCATCAAAGCCAGCCTCAAAAATTAAATTTTTAATTTCCTCAATTTGAACTTTTCTAACTTCTGGATTTTCATCTAATTTGACGCGGACATAAGTTGCATCATTTAAATCTTTAATAATTACATTTTCTAATATTTTCTGAGCACCCCCTTGGTAAGATTTTTCTAGTTTTTCCATTAAATCAATTAGATTTATAGGATGATTTATTGATAGAGGAGAATAATTAAACGCATATTTTGCCGCATGTTTGTACGGAGAAACAAAATAGCTTGGACCTTTATCTTTAAGGGAAGCTATAAAAACCATTCCCTCTTTAGATTGATAGCCACCTTTCGGAGCATGCAACCCTCCTCTTAAACCATTATTTATTAGCCAATTACTACCGTGTTGAAATTTTGATTTTTGTAC
The DNA here is from genome assembly GCA_040386355.1 of Pseudomonadota bacterium. Classification (GTDB taxonomy): domain Bacteria; phylum Pseudomonadota; class Gammaproteobacteria; order Pseudomonadales; family UBA6940; genus JAZKFP01. Next base: position 2,536 of record JAZKFP010000050.1, read on the forward strand.
GCCTTTCTCCGCCGTAGGATTACGTGATTGATATATGATATTTTGAATTTCTTTACGCTCATCAGGAGAAAAATTATTAGATGCCAACCATTCAGGCAAAGATTGCTCGGTGTTGGTCGACAGATTTAAGATTTTTAGTTTTCCTCGAGCGCCTTCAAACCATAGTTTTTCTAAAGTTCGGGTTGTAGTCTTAAAATCCATTTCACAGTTTTTATAGGCTTGTAATGCTTTAAAGACAATACTATCTAATCTTTTTGATAATTCAGAGCCTGGCAACTCTGGGTTTAGGCTTTCTAACGTATTAGAAGCAGGAACAATACTTTCAAGATGGTTGGAGCTATTCGGTAAATTTAATGATCTATCTTCTTCAATATTTGAAGAACTTTTTAAAACTACATCGATTGATCTACAACAGGATAATCTACTAAAAAGACTTGAAACTCTATTTTTTGGACTAGTAGTGCTTGTAAAATGTACCCGATTAGAGGACGTTAAAAACGACAAAACCATTCCTCTCTCCCAAATTTTAAAATTAATCTTTTTATTGTTGTTTAAGGTTATTGCTCTTATAGTATTGAAACTGAATTTATAATAAATACTTCTATAAGTTGCTATAACTTTTGATAAGTTTTTTCCGCAAAGTTTTCATGTGTTTGCAAGCTGCTATTTATAATGATTTTTTTAAAAGTTATCTATTCATAAATGTAAAACCTATTAGGCTAACAGTTAGCTTACGTAACTATCTACTTTAGCTTTAACATTGGATAGAAGATTGGGAGAGACGAATGAAATTTCTGGCCTGCTTTAAAAAACAACCTTTAGTTAAAAACTGCCCCTTAAACCAACCTTCTTCATCTCACGACTTTTTTAAAGTCGAACACTTAAAATTAATAGAAAAAACAGATCAATCAAGTGACCGTACATTAGGATTAGGACTTTCTTCTCACGAGCTAAACTTAAAAAGTGTTGCTTCAACAAACAATGTTAATAAAGCTAATACATATTTTTCCCATTTAGAATCATTGAAAAATCGATTAGCGGATAGAAGATTTCATCTCAACATAGAAAACCCTGAAATTTTATACTTGCATGATAATTATGCGTTTGAACAATTAAGTAAAAACGAACAAAGGGATTTTCCAAAACGGAAAATGGACTTGGATCTCTTAGCGGAATATCGACATCTAATTAATGATTTTGCATCTGAGTTTGTTGATTTAGTTCAACCTGAAAATATTAAGAAAAACTTTGAATTGCTTGAAGAGAAAATTCTAAGAAAACATCAAAGTTATCAAATAAAATTAGAGTTAACCAGTAGAATTTATTTAAAAGACTAGTTGAATGGTGGAGCTTAAGGGAGATTTGTCACATCAATTATTTGATGTTTTTAACGAATGGAGTGCCATTTTAAAAGACGTTTTACCTGATCCGTTTCCCAGCCCCTGACATTTATTTAAACCCCGCATACGTTTTATTTTATCGTGCCGCTTAATTCAAATGAGCGGCACGCTTATTTTGTCCCGCATTTATTCGTTTCAATAAATCACAATACATTATGACGATAGTTTCCCAAAAAACTATTGGGACCAAGCGTATGCTTTTTTAAAAAGGAGTTCGCTCATGCCTAACAGTAAAAAACATTGCAATGCCCCATTTTCTTTTCGCTTAAGCCCACAAGAGTGGGCGCAATTAGATCATGATTGCGCCGATTTATCCCGTAGCGAATACGTTCGCCGGTGTTTATTTGGTCAAAGTCTTGTGAAAAGAAAAAAGCTACGGAAAGCGCCGACTATGGATGAAAAAATTGCAGCTCAGATATTAGGTAAACTGGCCCAAACACGTTATGCCAATAATTTAAATCAAATGGCTTAATCTGCAAATATTGGCGCATTAATTATGACACCTGAAACCGAGGCCGCTATTTTAGAGGCTTGCGCCAATATTCACGCTATAAAATCTTTGTTAAGCCAGACCACTGGTTCCGACTCTTAAAAATATGTTGTTAAAAGCATCTCAACGTGGCGGCGCAGATAAACTGGCTGCGCATTTATTAAATGAAAAAGATAATGAGCATATAGAAATTTACGAAATAAATGGATTTATTGCCGAAAATCTGCGCGATGCATTGCAAGAAATTTCGATGATCGCGCAAGGCACACGATGTAAACAATATTTATTTTCAATAAGCTTAAATCCTCCAGAAAATGAAAACGTGCCGGTGACTACGTTTGAAGATGCAATAGACCGTATAGAAAAAAAGCTTGGTTTAGAGGGCCAGCCGCGTGCAATTGTTTTTCATGAAAAAAATGCTCGCCGTCATGCGCATTGCGTATGGTCGCGCATTGATGTGGATGAAATGACGGCGATTAATCTGCCATTTTATAAAACCAGATTGATGGAAGTTTCAAAAGAATTATATCTGGAACATGGCTGGAATTTACCACCAGGATTTATTAATCGAGAGCAACGCAACCCACTGAATTTCAGCCGTGAACAATGGCAACAAGCCAAACGGTTGGGTGATAGTCCCGAAACTATCAAAACCATACTTAAAGAATGCTGGGCGGTTTCGCATGACAAAGCGTGTTTTATGAAAGCTTTAGATGACAAAGGGTATTACCTGGCGCAAGGTGACCGGCGCGGCTATGTCGCTGTCGATTGGCGCGGTGAATGCTATTCCCTTTCGCGCTGGCTGGGCGTTAAGACTAAAGATTTAAAACATCGCCTGGGTGAACCTGAAAAACTGCCTGCCGTTGCGCAAATCAAAACACAGATTGATCAAACCATGCGCCAGCGGGTTCAAAATTTCGTGCAAGACATTAAGGCCAAATATGACCGCCGCCGGACCCCATTTGAATCACAAAAATCAGGCATGAAAGATCGTCATCGTCATGAACGTAAAGATTTACTCCATAAACAAAAAGAGCGCTGGAATACCGAAGCTATAGAGCGGCAAGCTCGAATAACCAAGGGTTTGCGGGGATTTTGGGATCGCATTATCGGCAACCATGCCAAGACTCTAAAAAATAATGAGCGTGAGCGTGAAAATGCCATTTGCCGTGACAGACAGGAAAAAGAGACGTTGATTTTACGCCAACTTCAAGAACGTCGCGGTTTACAGCAAAGCTTTAAGCATCACAACAACCAATATCATAAAGAATTACAGACTTTAAAAGAGATGCTTTTTTCAAAAATGCCGGAAGAACATATTCATACATTAACGCAGGAATTTAAAACCCCCTACCCTACGCGCGATCGTAGTTTCAGTTTTAATAGGTGATTGTTATGAAAGCATCGATTGACGATGCTTGAAATATAACACATAGTGTGATACATTTAAAAATAGGAGTGCCGGTGAAAAACTATAAAAACAGGCCAAGAATATTTAAAAACGCTTGGTTTACGCGGTTTGCGGTGAAAGAGAAGATATCCGATGCTCAATTATTAGAGGCCGTTGAGCGTGCTGAAAAAGGATTAATCGATGCCGATTTAGGCGGACATATTATCAAACAGCGCATTGCCAGGCCGGGGCAAGGAAAATCCGGTGGTTACCGCAGTATTATCATTTATAAACAAGGCGACAAAGCTTTTTTTGTATATGGATTTGCAAAGAATGAACGTGACAATCTGGACCGCCAGGAAACAGAAACCTACAAAAAAGCAGCCAAGGAATTGTTAGCCTTGTCTGACGCACAGATTAAAAAATTGATTGAGAAACACGCATTAATTGAGGTGAAGTATGAGCAACAAGAAGAAATATAAATCTGAAGCCTTTGCCGCTATTCATGAAACCATGCAAGCGTTGCATGACACCGGCGCAATGGATAAAAAAACCATGCGCAGCTTTGATGTGGAATGCCTTGAAATCAATTCCGATATAAAACCGCAGGACATATTGGCGCTGCGTGAGCGTGAAAATGTGTCACAACCGGTTTTCGCCCGTTATTTAAATGTTTCAAAAAATCTTGTCTCCGATTGGGAACGCGGCGTTAAAAAACCTGGTGGCCCTGCCCTACGATTATTAGGCCTCATTCAAAAAAAAGGCCTGGATGCGATGCTATAGAGCATTATTAAAAATTCGATTGTAAATATACATAACATGAATTAAGTTACTTACCTGTCCAGTCATATTGTGCATCAAATAGCATTTTTAGATGTTTATTTAGCATTATCTTTGCAAAAAATCTGTTTAAGAGCTTGTTTTTGACTTTTACAAAAAACTTTTGACGCTCCTTTCACAAAAACGGTATGCACTTATGATAAGGATTATTATATTTTGCGGAAGTTTGCTTTTATCCGGTTTTATCTACGCAAAATCTTTCAACCTCTACCTTTATATCCCCTCAGGAAGTACCGCCTCTACCAGTTTCTTCGAACGTAATATTTTTTATACACGCTGCGATGTACAAATTGGTGAGGATGAGGAAACAAGATTTCCGGCGAATAGCTTTATTAACGTCACTTCCTCTGAATTTAAAAAAATTTATTGTGAATTTCCTGGGCGTGATACCACTTATGAATTTAAATATGGTCGTGATGTTATTAATCCAGATTTTTGGGCAGGAACAAATATTAAAAATAGTGAATTTGGGCTTCTTTTTGATGGAACAGGAAATCCATTTAGATTTGATTCACCGCACGTTTATAGTGAATCTAGCCCTTATTACGGATGGTGGGATACTCCTGTTTCAGGAAGTTTTGGTTTCAGCACTCATTCTTATTGGGGGCCTTACATTAATGATGCTTGGCAAATTCCCGCTGCAATTTTACTAAAACCGGCAAAAATCCGCGGCACAGAAAGATCGCGTGGATATATTACCAGTGCATCTTATATCCCAGAAGGAGCAGAAGCAGCATTATTAAATGGTAGATTTTATTTTTACGAACAAAATTATCGTGATGATAACTCTAAAATTATTAAACCCTTACGATTGTCTGGTTATTACAGTTTTGACGAAAAATTATCTCCAGTAAAAGTTCGAGTTACACAAGCGGTATTCCAGGAAGGCGATGACCCGATACGTCTGGTTCATATGAGAACTACTGCGGTTATAGTGGATAAAACGGAAAACTTAAGCAATAAGCAAGCTACCGTGAAAATTCTTGATATTACTACCGGTACAGAAAACCCGCCGATTATATTTCAAACAACTGAAGTGAATGCAAAACCTGGTGAAAATCCTTTGCAGAAGATTTTTTACTGTAATGAAAGCAATAAATTCTGTAATTTAAATAAAGATAAGAAGTATGAAATTTTAATTGGTTTTGGCGATGGTTTTTCTGAAATCTCTAAAACCGTGACGGTGAAAGAAACAAACATGCTGGAATTATTTTTTGTTCCAATAATTACTCCTGATAGAATTCAAGAATCAATTTTAAGGGATAAACCATTCATTGAATTATATGTTGCAAATGCTAATCGTTTTATACAACAAGTTTATCCTTTATCTGATAAAGGTTTAACTCTTGTATCAAAATATTCTGACGTTAGACATCCTGAATCAGTCAAAGACCCAATTAAGGGATCTGAAACATATTGTGATTATAAATCTTGGTTTTTTGATCGTTCTGCTGATGTTTTCATTTGTGACATCTCTAAAGTTGATAGATTAAAAAATAAAACAAAATCTGTGTTTCAAAGAGGTATTGGTTTGGTTAACCCTTTCTATTTCGAAAATTTGGGATTAGGGAATGTTACTGGAATAAGAAACAAAAATTATAAATCTGCTTTAGTTGAGTTCATACCATCTGAAACAACTGGAACAGCCGGATTAACGGTAGTGACAGCTCATGAACTTGGACATACCTTCGGTCTTCCTGGCGTAAAAAACAATATCAATTTCAATGAAGAATATAATCAAGACCCTGATACAAAAGAAGTTATTTCTAGCCGAGCAGATTTAGTTAAAGCTAATGGTTTTAATGTTTACAGCGGAGCATTTAAGACTGATAAAATAAATTTTATGAGTGATGCCAGCTATCCTAGCAGTAGCTATTGGGTAAGTAATACTACTTGGGTAAAATTACAAGAAAATCTATCTCTTGAAAAAGATGACCCAAAGCTTATTTATGTTACATTCATGCTCACTAAAACTGACAAAGTTTATCCAATGCACTGGCATACGATGGATGGGTTTGATTCAGAACATGATAAAGGCGTATATGAAATTGTTACTATCGATGCAGGAGGTAATGACATTGAAAGTTACAAATTCGATCCTGAATTTGTTTGGGAAGTAGAGGGCGCAGACAATATTATTACTGATAAAACTGTGATTTCAAAAAATATTTTATTAAGTGATGATGTTAGATTGATCGAAATTAGAAAGAAAAATGTTGGTTCAATTTTTTCAGTTAATCCTGAAGTTAAAATATTGGAAGATTATTCAGTCGAAATTATTGAGCAGTGCAACATTAACACTTATCAAAAATCAATTATAGAATCAGGAATTCATTCTATAGTCGCCAATATTATAAATAAGAGTTTTAATAAAAAAGATTTAATTAAGCTTAGGGAAATTGGTACTATTTATGCCAGCTTGAATAGTAAAGATTGTGATTTATCATCCAGTTATTTTCGCACTCCACAAGAGATATCACTATCGGTTTTTGAACAATTAGATCGTTTAAATAAAATATTTGAAGCTGATTACTCAGCGCATGTCGGTGATTTTGATAAGGACGGAGATGTAGATCAAAACGATTTAAATATACTTATGACCTCACGTAACAAACCGGTAAATGAAGAAAATAATTCAATGGATTTGGATGGAGACGGCATGATAACTGGACTTGATGCTAGAAAACTAACTCAAATCTGCACCCGTGCTAGATGCGCTTTCAATTGAAGTAGTAGCAGTTGTCTTAAATTTTTGATGAGATAATTTTATGAAACTGAAAATGCTTTCAGCACTAACTGGTTTTTTATTATTCAATCTTTCTTTTCCTATTTCTGCCGCAACTATATATTTAGAGCCTAGTAAAAACAATGTTTTAGTAAATGAACTATTTACGCTTGATCTTAAAGCTTCAGGTTTAAAAACCGCTGCATCACCATCTTTAAGTATTTATGATCTAGATCTGGCCTTTGACCCCACTTTATTGGACTTTAAAAATATAACATTTGGTGATCAATTGGATCTATTTGGGCTTGGAAGCTTTCAATCAACAAGGACTCCTTCATTTGGTTTAATCAATATTTTTGAATTATCATTTGATCTTGCAGAAGACTTAGATAATTTACAGCTTGGTGAATTTAATATTGCCCAATTTACTTTTACAGCAATTGGCACTGGCTCAAGCGATCTTTTACTATCCGTTAACGCGCTTGGTGATTCTTCAGGACAGCCAATCTCCGCAGATATAGTAAATTCCTCTATAAATATTTCACCTTCAGCCGTGCCACTTCCCGGAACTTTAAGTCTTATGATTTCAGGTTTAATAGGAATTTTTTTGCTTCGATTTAAAAATAATTTATTAAATTAAATATCTTTATTCATACAGAATTGATTCCTCAATTCGCAACTTCAAGCCGTTCAACAGTGGATGTAGATTTTCACCAGCAATCAATTCAAGGATAAATTCATCGTCATTAGCAGCTTCAAAAATCATCGCACCATAAATTTTCAAATAACAGCGGTAATGCTTGAGTTTTTGATCCGGGGTCATGCGGTTGCTTTCATGTGAGAAGTTGGGCCGTTCAAAGCACGGCTAAGGGTGCGTGGGGAAATACCAAAATCGGCGGCGATTTTTGCGTGAGCAATGTGATGGTCGCGCATTTGCCGCGCAATTTCGACATGGTGAATCTCAAGCTTTCGAGGCCTTCCGATTTTAGCGCCGCGCCGCCTTGCCGCAAGCATTCCGGCTTTGGTCCTTTGACGGATTAATTCACGTTCATATTCAGCAAATAGCGCCAGCTGGCCGAAAAAAATTCGCCCCTCAAATGTAGCGGTATTAATGCCTTGTGTGGTCGAGATAAAATGAATGCCGCGCTTGCGGAAATCATCAAACAGCAAAAGCAAATGCACCGTTGATCGACCCAGCCGGTCAAACTTCCACACCACAAATGTATCTCCCGGCTTCAATGTCGCCAGTACTTCATCTAGGCCTTCGCGTTGTACGCTTGCGCCGGATACTCCATGATCGCTGTAAAGTTTTTCACAACCGGCGGCAATCAGGGCATCCATTTGTAGCCCTTCATTCTGTCGGTCATCCGAAACACGCATATATCCAATGGTCGCCATATCTAATTTTCTCCGCCTTAAAGTCCTTCCAGCGTAGACAAAAAGGAACGGTTTTGTCAGAATTGCATAAGATTATTTTCTGCTCAAAAATTGCTGCTTATGCGATTTTTTAAGCCTTAAAACCGCATTTTTTGCTTGACCGGAGGATGGTATGGCGATAAGTCAAAAGGGTTCCGTTTTGGCGGCGGGCAAGTCGTTGAAATTGCTGGTTTTAGTGCTGTTTTTGATGGCGACTTTTGTACGGATTGCAGCGGCGGAAAATTTAGGGGAACAAGCGGAAAGCTCATTGGATGCTCTTAAAAAAGCCAACCAATACTCCTTTGAAAATAACGGTGTTGGAATCGTTATGAGTTATGGCACCAAGAACGGTGTGAGCGCGGAAGAAATTGGCAATGCGTTTGTTCAAGAGATTTTGCGGCGCGGTCATCAGGCACGATATTTTTATTATCAGACCGATAGAGACGGTGTCGCTATAGAATTTCATATGGGGTATTCGGCGTTGGGGCCGTGGAATCCTGATTTTGCAGCGTCACAAATGGGAAAAATTATTGAAAGAACCGAAGCAATGCAAAAAATTCATGGCGAATGACTGAAATTAAATTGCGCTGTTGAATATGTCTTTTCTTGAGTATGCCGGTTTTCATCCAAAGTTTTATCAATCGTTGCTTGGTATTCGTTATTGATAGAAATCGTAATTTTATTTTTATTATCCGCAAGGCCTGCATCAGTGGCGGCATCTGTAACTTCCACGCCTTCTTCAATGGTTAAATAATCACGCCCGTTGTATTTTTCGACAATCGGTTTAATTTTTTGCGCTTCGGTCCAGTCTCTAACATATTGCGCTTCGCTTAAATGCGCGTATTCACCTTTAATTTCGCCGTTTTTATTCAAGAATTTATCGCTTAACGCCTTGAGTTTTTCGTCATCGGTTTTTAATCCGGCGCGTTCTTCCTCGGTTAAATATGTGTCGCTCATGCCGCCGATGACATCATCGCCGTATTTTTCGCGCAGTTTTTCAAAGCTTTGCGCCATATTTGCTTCTAAAGCCTCCAAACGCTCACGCATGTCATTGAGCAAACTCATGGCAATAAGCTGTGAATCTGTTTGTTCGGCTTTGCGTTTTTTCTCGGCTTGAGCCGCCATAATGGAGCGTGGAACGCTAATAATCCGGCTGACTTGTTCCGGGTTTAAATCACCATTGCGCAGCTTAATTTCGTCTTGATTTTTGTCGTAACTCTCATTGTGGATACCGTTATGCGCCACCAGAAAATCCAGCGCCAGTTTATCAAGAGCCGGTTTCGTTTCCGAAAACGCAGCCTTCAGGGAATTTTCGCGAGTTGGCGCGGGCATGTCGTTCATGACATCGCCTTTCGCGCAAAACAGCGACTTGCCATAGCAAGTCCAAGCTCAAGAGAAACTCTCTTGAGCTTGACGTGTAATCCTTTGTCTAATTCACTAACCATCAGACCCCTATGTCCCTGCCGCCCCGTATTAAAAATCTGTTTACGCATTTTTATCCTACAGATAACGCATTAAAAATTTCTTAATATAGCGAATTTTATTCAGCGGTAAATTTTTAATGCGGATTTATTATGAATATTAAAAGCGGGAAGAATAGCGCTTTCTTCCCGCTTTTAATGGTTATGTATGGTGTGTTTTGTTTAGAAAATCATTCGCTTTTTGCGCTTGCGCCGCTGCCTGAAAAATATATTTTTTATCACTTTTTAAGGCTTGCAACCATGTTTTGATATATTGTGCATGATCCTCGCGGCCTTCTTGTTTAATTTTGAATTGCGCGCATAAAAAAGCACTGCCAAGCTCGGCGATAAGCTCCTCAAAAGCGTATGCCTTAAAATCATTGTGTAAAGCTGATTGTTTACGATTAAGGCGTGTTTTACCGCCGCTCCAATGTGTTAATTCATGAAATAGAATCGCATAATAATTATCTGTCGCGCTGTGCTTTTCGTCTTCAAAAAATATTTCTTTGCTGACCATATGAATTTGATCGAGTGAAGGAATAAAACAGGGGGTGGATTGATTTTCGATAATAACGGCTTTTGTTTTTTCAACAAAAGTGTCAATTTCTTTTATCGTTTCTACATTCCCTAAAATACGTGTTTCTTCCTTGATTTCCGGTTGATAATTTTCGACTTGATCGGCGTTGAAAACAGAATAATATTTAAGCATATTGTAAAAATCCTGTTCTTTCTCTTTTTTATTTACGTCTTTTTTTTCTACAAGTTGGTAATAAATTATTGTCGTCGATTTTTCATTTTTTTTCACTTGCGCGCCTTTTTCTTGCCATTGTTTGTAGGTTCCCCATTCGCCAGAGCTATATCCGGCTTTAAATTGTGCGAACCATAAAACAACGGTATTAATCCCGCGATAGGCGTTGCCTGTCATGGGATTGAGCGGCAAAGCCTGCCCGGCAAGTTGCGCAAACGGTGCCTTAAAATCATCGGAATTGACACGCTCCAGTGCCTCAATAATGCTGTTGGTGATGTCCTGATAAATGTCTTTTTTCATCGCTTTTCTCCTGTCATTTCGGGTTAATGCATCGCGCATTAACCCCTGACCCGCTGGCGAAGCGGTGGGGGTGCAAATGGAAAGAAAAATCGACGGCGGGCGCACAAGCAAAGCGCGGAGCCTCGGGAGACCGTCTATTTTTCTTGAAATGCGCTGGGGGCGAAGCCCTAAGTTTTTTTGATAGAAAGGCGAAATTTATTTTACATGAGGCTGTTCAATAATCCGGGAGATTTGAGGTTAATCAATTTTCTGGAGTTTGATTAATGATCAAAAATGGGCACGTTTTTAAGCGCACAGGGGGGAATTATTTTGACAGCGGGCAACGCGTTGAACCTTGCAGACGTGAGGAAGCAAGGGCTTGTTAGGGGATTTGGTTTTTAATGGCGCATTTAATGCGCGGCAATAATATTAGAATTTATATATTTGAACACCAAAAAATATTATTCACTGAAATAGCTCGGCAGTTTTGATAAAACAGTAATTATCAATTCAGAATACTGATCTAAAATATTATAACTAAATCCTTCCGCAGGAACTCCTTCAAGCTGCAACGACTTCGCTAATATTTTACAAACTTCACGATCTACATAACCTTTTTTATACAGCCAAACTTCTAAGCTACTTGATAATCCTATTTTCAATTTAGTTTGAAGCATCCTGATTGATTCTAACAATTCTTTGTTTAAACCTTTTCCCTCTGCAATATCAGCTATCGTACCCAAAATAAGCATTGAATCAAAAGAAAGCGCCTCATCGGCAAGATCAAAAACATGATCCATTTTAAGCTCTCTTTTTTGTGATCCCGCCTGATAAAAGCTTGAGATTGTTTAAGAAATATCAAAAGATTTTTATAGCTATTACCCGCAAGCCATTTCATTGCGAACTCAAATAGCATATTTGCAGGTTTAATTTTTGATAAGCTTTTATTTTTATTCAATTGAACTATCAAAGGCCAGAAAAGCACCAACATTTCTTCTTTGCTTGGTGCAATGTGAATATCAAACCAATTTTCTTCTAACCAAGCTTCAATTAGCAAACCTCCTTCCGGGATTGATCTTGCGGGCCTCCAAAAAGGAGGTTTGCATGAGACTGATGACGAGATTTGAGCTGGCCGCGAAAACTGAAAGCTAGCTGTATGCCCTGCTCAGAGAGGCGTTCAACGAGCTTGCGAAAAGCAATACCCGACACCCACCAACGCCGCAACGCGCTGGCTTCCATCGAGAATATTCAGGGAGAATTAAAACGCCGCCAAAAACTTTCCTTGGTCATGAAGATGAAATCCGACCGAAGAATCAGCAACAATCAGCATCAAGGCTGGCAATCCCTCTACCTGCAAGGATTTTGTTAAAAAGCAAAGCTGCCCGACATCGGCCTGACTTGGTAAAGCAGAGCAGCCGCGAGGGTGAGAGTGCCATTCGCCAACATATGTTACAATCCCTGCTGTTTTGTCTCGGCAGTCGTCAAGTATATCTGTTGACTCGTAAGCTGCCCGACCGAAACTCGAAGGGGTTGCTTCACTGTTTTCAGGGGCTGAGCAGGCTTTGACCAGAAAAATAGTCTTATCTTTTTGATCGATTATTCCAAACAATATTCCACCAGTTTCATTTGGAAGCGCTGTTAGACGCATGGCATTTACATCACTTAAAAATCCATCATCCCAATAAACTTCCCATTCTCCAATTTTGATCGAATGGCTAGGATTCACCGGAATATTTCTTGGAACAACTGCCCCGCTCTCGTCCAGATAGTCCCAGATGCAAATTCTGGCATTCGCTGATCCCGTGCTTTTCCTGATTTGCCGGGCAAGCATTGCGGCATGTAAATGAATCAATTCGTCCGAAATGGTTAGCGTAATTGCCCTGCAACCCGCTCCGACCCATTGGCGACCGATGTGGCCGGTCAGGTGATGCGCGCCCCAAGCAGAATTCAAAATTGATCTGTAATATTGTGCTTCCAGGCTGTTGCAACGTATTTTTCGGTCGCTATCTTCTAGGAGCATAACGCAAGAGATTCCCGAAGGCGTTATAAAGACACTGGCGGTTCGAGGTGCGTCGTCTCTTTGAGAAATTTCTCTAGGGACATGCAAGGTTGTAGTAGCGTCAATTAGGAGTTCTGAGTTTTCTATTGCACACAGCGCATCGGGATTATCCGAAAGTATGCTGGACACAAAAAAATTCGCCTTTCTTTCTGATGGATGAATGTCGCCTACGAGGGTGTCAACCACAAATGCTTTTGGGTGCCCTATGCAGCTATGGTTTGCAATATGCCGAACTGTGTTGTGTGCCTTTATTATGTCTTCGTCAAAATACGACCACTCCCCCCAACATTCCCGGCTCCATATTTTGGCCAGCAACCCGCCAAGCGCACCAACACCAGCGATGATGCCTTTAGGCCCTGCGTCTTTTGAGTCCAAGCCTGAATATCGTCGTATCTCTTCCGGACTGGGGTAACACCGTACATTTACCGGAGTTAAGGGCATGACCTTCCAGCTATCAGACTGGGAACGTAACATGACATCTTTGAACCATTTTTTTGTTTCTGGGTCTTGAAACAATACAGAAAGGCTTTCGCCCAGCTCCCCCATATTGGAATCGACAATAAACCCTCGTGTTTCTATCCTTTCCACCACACCACTTCGCAATCTCGGAATGCCAAGAAGCAAGAGGACAAATTCTTTTCGATTTTTCTGAAATTCAACTCCATTCTCACTGACAACATCTAAAATCGATTTTTTCAGAAGTTCAACAATACCTTTCCCTCTACGTTCCAGAAGGAGTTCCAATTGTCCTAGGGTATGCGGATATTCTTCAACAGGGCCGTTTTCAATAGGGTCAAGAGCAAGAGTGACAGGCAGGCACAATGGGGTATTGGCAGATACTTTGTTTTCATAAACGCCTATAAGCGTTACGGTTTTTACACCTTCTGGCTCGACAGGGACGAAATAAATTTTTCTATTCCGAAATTCTTCATTAAAGAAATTTTGAGGCAATATAATGTCGTAACAGCTAGAAAAAAACAGATGCTCTAACGGCTGGTCATCGCCATGGATGGTGCCTTCTGCGGTTTCCCTGAGCCACCAAAATATGCGCTTTATAAAAAGCTCAGGAGTCCAAGAGCGCTCAACTGTGTGCCACGGCTCAATGTATAGGCATAACGAGCGGGGTTCGCCTGGCAGTATATGATTTTGATGTATCGTTATTGGAAATCCGTGCCTTAACGCCCTCACTTCCCAAGGAAACGCATTAGCCGGGCAATATGTGAGGGAGAGCCTCTCGACCCTGCGTATGTCTGCCGGATTGTTTGCATCAAACGAACCATCTGCAAAGTCTACAATAACGGACTGACGTTGATGCTCCGGATCAGACCTTAATTCGAGCACTTCGCATGAAGAGTTATTTAGGCATGCCTTATAAATCTTTTGAACAGCCGGATCAAGTTGCTCAAGGGCGGTTTGCGCGCCACTCCAATTATAAAAATCTGCTTCCATCAGCCTGCTCGTGGCGGTGTGCATGATGTAACAGAAACGGCAGCAGATGCCGCAACGGCCAGCTTAAAGCTTCCATTTGCTGCTTCAAATTCCAGCGGGGCTGGCTTCCACTTGTTTGGCTCTTCACCGGTACATTTAAACACCCCGGATGTGCCAAGTATTTCGCGATATTCTCGCTTTGCCCGGATGCATGGAGGGTCGATGTCATCATCCATTACAGGTTTGCTGCTCGAAACAATAAATGCTCCATATCTAGCCTGGGCGAGTGCTTGCCTGGCTTTTTGCGACACTCTTGCATTTTCGCCTTTTTCAGACCAACTGTCATAAGACAACGACCTCCAAGAGCAGTGATGGGGCGCGAGCAGCAAATCGTACTGTAAATCCACAGCGTTGAATTCGTCGGCGATCCTCTCCCATATGGCCACACCCGCGTCGCCGCCAGCCAGAAATTTGCTGACACTTGTTCCGTAGGATGAATTTTTGATCCCAAAATTGATAATTACGCTCGAATCGTTCTTTGATAGCCTTTCTTCGGTTTCATCATTCTGCTTGCCAATAGGGGCGATCAGAAGTGATGTGAGAAACTCGGAAGACGACTGATTTATCCCCGAAAATTCGTTGCCAGCCTTCACAAGAATTGGAGACAAATCGTCAGTTTTGCCGTTTTCATCTTCGCCCAGTACCAAAATCTTATCGCCATCATTTACTGCAAGCCGTTTTTTTCTGTATTCCGTAACCCGGCGTCTGGCCTCAGCATTGAACGCTTTTGCATCATCGCATAGCACATGGTTCTTTGATGCCCTGCGAAATACCATAGGGGATGACCACATTTGACGAATTACAATTCGTTTTTCGTTCTGCGGCTTCCTATCGTCCGGATAATCCGCAATCGGGCCAAGCCAAAAATGTTTTCTCAGGCCCAGACAATGATCTTCGTCCGGGTGGGTTAACAGCATTGCATCAACATAAGGACGATTACTGCTGTCCGCTTTCAGCCTGCTTCTAAGCATTTTTGCAACATCAGGGGTCGTTTCATCCGGATCATCCGCAGACGACCCGATCTTGCAGTCAATCAAGAGGCAGGTCGCATTTTGATCTGCAAGCCTAACCAGAACCATATCGCCATTATCGACAGGGAAAAATGTAACCTTTGCGGCCATGATATTTAACTCCAATTCTAGTTTATAAAGCCGCAACTACGGCATTCACGACAAACCGATTCCCAAACACCCGCGCAGTGATTAGTGATATTGTCAGAAATGCTCCCTGCACCAGATAAACCATGTTGTTGATTTTTCCCGTCAACTCTGCGTTCCCAAAAGCTGACCAAGCCAGCGTTGCAATAAAGATTATCAACAACCCTGAAAAAGCGTCCCTGTATAACAAAAAGCTGCGGTGAGCCTGCAACACTTCCGGCGTGTCTTTCACAGACTTGTAAATTTGCTGGTACCAACGGCTGTTCCGAATGGAGCCATCGATTTTATCTTCTGAAAACACTTCGGGCCACCTGCTTTTAAGGGTCTCGAATTCAACTCTTGGTTCACTTTTGCAAAGCTTGTCGATTCGGCAAGCCGGCAATTCGTTTTTCACTCTGGTAAACACTATCTTGTGCTTTATTCCATGGGGAATAATATTTGCCAGCATCACCAAAACTGCCGAGAGCATGAGACTCATGCCTCCTGCCATGGCGGCATCTGCGATATTCGATACAGCCTTGTATCCGAATTGCAGGAAGACAGAAGCGGTCAAAGATGCAGCCATGATGAAGAAAATGTTTTTGCTATTTTCTTTTTTTAAATCGACTTCCATTTTTCAGTTTCCACTCTCAATTAAATTTTTCCGCAAAACGGAAGCGAACGTGATGACGTTGCATCCAAAAGCAAATGGCTCAAATATCCGGCACCTGCACAAAGCGTCAACCCTCTTGCGAACGCCTCCACGCGATCTTGCGGTCGCCATTCATAAGCCTTCTTAAGCCCATACCCAATCAGTCCCAGGACGATCACGCTGTGACAAAACTGGCGGTGATGGGGATTGTTCAAGGAAGGTTCGAGAACGTCTGGCAACTTACTGAATGCTGTCCCTACTCCCATAGCCAGCAAGAAATCGTGTTGAAGATTGCCACTTTGATCCGAGTCGCCAATCGCGACCACTAAGCCAGCGAATCCCCCGACGATTGAGTACGTTGAGCAATTTGCCATGTTATTTCTCCTTTCTGACCCCTTTGAACGGGGATTTGTCGGTGGTTTTAACGTCCATGAAGCGTCCAGTATCAGTATCACGCTTCACGTAATGCCCTGAAGGGGTTTGGGTCTGCGAGCGATCTTTGACTGCGCCTTTGCGATGTCCGTCACCAGTTGGAGGATTTTTAGCCATATAGAACTCCTTCTGTCAACAATGGTTAATATTGATATTAACAGTCGTTAATAGTATCTTTGGAGTGGAGCTCCTTGTCAACAGGTGTTAATATTAAAATCAACAGGAGTTAATGCCATGTCAGACAAAATTGCTCAAGCCCAAACAATTAGTAAAAATATCAAGGAGATGCGTGAAAGTCGGGGCTGGAATCAAGCTCGGCTTGCTCAGGAGGCTGGTATAACCGCTGCCGCGCTAAGCATGATAGAGAAGGGTGATGGCCGGATGCCCACGATAGTGCTTTTGCGGAAAATCGCATCAGCGCTTAAGGTTCAGCTCAATGAGATTACAGGTGAAGAGCCCGCAATGGTTTCCGAGACTGAGGAGCGCAGCCGCGAGTTTTACCGCAAATGGGGGGATGTCATTGATGGCTTGCCGCCGGATGATCAGGCGAGATTGAAAGACATGGCTGAAAGACTGAAAGAGATCACGAAAAAATGATAGAAGAACAAAAAGGAGTCGTGGAGGCTGAAACGCTGCTGGAGTCTCTCGGTTTTGACGTGCTTCCAATCGCTCCCATTGATGTTGCCAATTCTATTAACTGCGATGATTTTCGGCTGGTAATGGAGTACCAGGATTTTCAGTCGGACAAAATTCTTGGTAAAGCGGAAGGCAATAGCAAAGGTGCTCTCATTTACGTCAATAAAAACATTCCTGACGTGGGGCGACTCAATTTTACTGCCGCCCATGAAGTCGGGCACGTCTGCATGCACGTCATACCCCAGCAGAAACTTTCTTTTGAGTGCGGAAAACAAGAGTTGAGCAGCTCCTTCGATGATCCCATAGAAAAGCAGGCGAATGGATTTGCGTCAGGATTATTGATTCCCAAAAGGCTTATCAAACAGCACTCCGATTGCGATATTAACTGGAAAAATATTCATGTAATTTCCCAGTTGTGCGGAGCCTCTTTGGAGGCGACCTACAGGCGCCTCAGCTTTTTGGAAAAAACGCCGAGCATGCTTGTCATTCACAAAGACGGCAACTTCAAGCGGTTTGTCCCTTCACAGAATTTCGGTTTTTATGTGGCTCGAACCCCTCTTTCCATTGAGCAAAAATCATTGGTGGTGGACGTTAGCCAGAACCAATTCCCTGCTGATTTTGACACCACCGATGCCTCCGACTGGGTCAACACTTATTCTAAAAGCGGAAGCCTCAATACAATTTACACAAGCACGATATTGCTGAAAGACGGCTTTACCTACACAATTTTATCTTATGACGATAATTGCCTTGCTGAAGATGATGATTACTAGGACAGCGTTATCTTAGAGACTTAGCTATCCAACCAGCAGGCGGTTGGTTGATGGGTACTCCATAGGGAGATATGACATCCTCCCTTGGCCATGGGGTTCTTAGGGCCAGCACGGCGGCTCTACCTAAGTGGCGATTGAACGGGCATGCGTTCATGGAAGGTTCGGGTGCAGGAGGAGAAGGCAACTCTCCTAATCCTGCGAGTGATGAAAATGGCGATACGTTTTTATGGCGGCGAAGCGCCACTGCGTGGGGATGCAACGGGGATGCAATATCCTCTTGCCATGATGGTGCTGTAAATGTATACAGCACACATCTTGCTATCCGAAAGAAAAAGGGTTTGTACAGGTGATGAGGTTAAAACGGGTCGGTGCAATGATCCGGTTATGCATCGCCACTGCCCTTCATTTAAATATAGAATTTAATTTTCGTAATATTATCGTGCAACTGAATTTTCAACACATGCTCTCTATGATTTATTTAATGTGATTTTCTAAAGATGGACGCAGCCTCTTGTGCGCGTCTGCTGTTTGCTTCATCCGCTGCTTTAAATATATTATTTCTGATTGTGTTAAGGGTTGATTAATGAGCAATAGCTTTTGCTTCAATCGCTGTGATGCATCTTGATCCATAGTCGAAGTTGTCTTATCAAAATCAGGTAAATCTTTTTTCATATTTTGACGTTAACATATGATGAGCGGATTTTTATAAAAAATCTTTTGCGATTTATGTTTTTAAATGATGAGCTTCCCTGAAAGCGTTAAAACGATGAAGCGGCTTAAATTAACTGAAGAAATGCGTAAAGTCATTTAGCGGTGTGTTTGGTTTGAACAGCCTGAACAAGTGGTGGAAGATACTCCGCGCCTGGTGGCATACATATTAACCCATGGAATGCCGGAAGATACGCATACCCTTTTGCAACAATTATCCGAAGATGAACTAAAACAAGCATTAGATACTGCGCCGCCTGGGATTTATGATCCGCGCTCCTGGGCTTATTGGAATTTGATGGTTGGCCGCTTTGATACCCCTGTCCTTCCCACGCGATCTTTTGAGTAATAAAAAGATTATAAAAAAAGCGCTCTCATTTTTCAAAATAAAAGCGCCTCAATAAAATATTACGATGAATGAGTTTATAGGCTTAGGCTGAAAGTTATGAAAATAATAGATTACCCCAAGATCTTTTAAAATTACAGATTAAAGACGCAGTTTTGTTTTTCCCTTATAAGCTTTGCCATAGAGTGGGTTCACTTCAAGCTGCTTTTTCCATGGTGAAATTTCGTGATAACTGATTTTATCCAGCAAGACAGGTCGTAAGCCACCGGAAAATAGAATGATTTTATCTGTCCGGCGCACTTCATCCGGTGTCATCAGTTTTCGTGGAGTTTCATGCACTGAAGTTGAGACCGGATTAAAAAAATATTCGCCTATATTATAGTTTTTTGATTTGATGGATTGGTCACCCAACATATTTGAAATTAATTGGCAGGTTTTAAACGATCTTATATTCATGATGATTTTTACTTCTGTTTGAGAAAGCAATGTTTCTAAACTTTCTCTTCCGTAAACATAAGCCCATTGCTCAAGCTCCTGAATTATGAGCCACATAGTAATCTGGTATTCTCTTGCCAAAGTTAACATCGATGGCAAATTATCAACTTTAAAATTGGTAATTTCATCGCATAAAAAACATACGCGATTGGGGCCGGTAGTACGCATTAATTCTCTCAATGCACACCAGGATAAAACCGCTAGCCATGGCGCATAGACGCTCATGCGAGTTGGATCAGCAATAAGATAAATAGTGATTTTTTTGTGTTTCATATCCGAAAAACGAAAATCACATACGGACGTACATTCTGCAAGAACACCGCTTGCAGAAAACACTTCTACGGATTGCACCGCGCCCTCTCGAAAACTCTCAACTTGTTTAGGATCGCCATTTTCGATTTTGCCGATCATATCGCGGGCCAGCCTGGCAAGATCACCATGTAAATGGGTGGATTGCACAGCCTCACGCAAGGCGGCATGTAATCTTTCGCTATCACTTAGCAGTGATAAGGCGTTCGATAAGGTAGCGTTGCCTTCCATCGTCATCAAATATACAAATGCAAAAATCAAGAATTTTCGCGCACCATTTCGCCAATATTGGTTTTCACCTTGTGTTTTTGGGTCCTGACAAAACTGCTTTGCCAAACCTTCGGCCTCAGATAAAACTTGATTATGTAATTTTGGATCAACCCAAGTATCAATTAGAATTTGCAGCGGGTTGTATCGTGCGCCAACACCTAAAATATGCGCATTAATACCTGCTGGATTAACGAAAAGCGTTTCATGCTGAAATTTTTTGCGGCGATATTTACCGGTCATGACAGCTAAAGTACCTTTTAAATCCGGCACCAACATACTTGTGGAGTTATGACATAAGGTTGGAATAACAAAACCAGTGGTTTTTCCTCCACCAGCCGGACTAAGCACTAATCCAGAGGATTCAATATCTACAAAGACGGGTTTGTTGTTATGTAACCCCGCTAAAAATCCGCGTGGTTTTTTTCGAGCTCCAGAGAGCAATCCAAAAGTTTTAAATAATCCTGCTTGCTGTATTTCTTTAGGTGAAGCCCAACCGGCAGTTCCGGCTTTGCCGGTGGTTTTCATAGCTTTAATATAAAAAAATATTCGGGGAATGGATCTTAAAATTAAAGCGCCGAGATGGGCAAATAATAATCCGGCAGAAAACATGAACATCAGCGGCATTAATGCCCATTCGGTTTCGAGTAAATCAAATGTTTTCCATGCAAACCAGGAAAATAATACACCTAAAATCAACATGCCGGTGGGATGTTCACCTTGTCGATGATATCGCATTGTGATGTCCTTAAAAATAAGTCTTTCCGATTATTAATGTAAATAATCGGAAAGATATGGATGGGATGGCACTTGCAAGAAAGGCTTTTAAATTTATTTAATTTTCAAAAGCTGCAT
The DNA here is from genome assembly GCA_040386355.1 of Pseudomonadota bacterium. Lineage (GTDB taxonomy): Bacteria > Pseudomonadota > Gammaproteobacteria > Pseudomonadales > UBA6940 > JAZKFP01. The sequence goes on from JAZKFP010000050.1 coordinate 23,440, forward strand.
TGGATTTATAACGAGATTATTTGCATTAACGGACTGTGCGGATTGAAGCGCTTGGATCATATTTTCTCCCTTATTTCCCGTTTCATTTTTTATGTGAAATTTTTTGGCAAAAGTTTCACCATTAACCGATAAACGAAGTTCCCCTTTCACTCCGCCAATTTTTATGCCGTCAAAAAAGTTAATTGCAATTATAAGTTTTTCTAAATCAATTTCTGAATGAAACTCAATAATTTCATACCCATTCAAAGCAGTATTAGAACTTCTATAATCTTTCCAATACGACCCTTCAGGTGAAGATGAATTTGCATAAAATAAAGGCTTAGCACCAGGAAAAGGCAATGCGTATAAATCTAAATCACAAGTTGCGCAGTCCCAGGACAAAGAAATTTCAACATCCCTGCCCTGCCGTATTTCGAAAGTCGACAATATTTTTTCTGATAGCTTTCGATCAAAAATTGACTGCTCTCTACGCTGTGTATGCAGACGGATCATTTCTAATTTTCCAGGCTGAGCATTTCCAAAATTATGCTGGGAAATTTTTATGTCTTTTCCCAGTGTTTTTTGAACACGCTGTAGAATAATTTCCGGATTGTTGGCAAAACTCAACAAACTCCCACCTTGACGCTCAATGAAAAGTGTCCAAAAGCGTTTTATAAAATAGATATTTTGATCGTTTAAATTTTGAGAATTGGTGTAAGCAAAATGCACACGCATATTTGCTAACAGTTCAGGTGTATCAACTGTTCCAAAAGGTGTAATCGCCGTGGATTCCAATAAATGCGCATCAGAAGGAATGCTTGGGGCCGCCATACTAAAAGCCGGTTCTCGCGCGTCGTCATATAAAGGGGAACCGATCATTAAAATATCTAATGGTTCAAGTGGCGCATAATTTTCGGCTATATAGCGAAGCACTTGCGGGATACGCAGAGCTTCTTTTATTACAGGCTCCGCAGGCTGATTTTTAGTGAATTTCAGAAGCTTTGAAACCGTTTTACGGTTCACACCCATTCGCGCTTTAGGAGAGTTATAGGCTGAATCAATTGGTATTTTGAAATCACCAATGTTTTCCAAGCTATAACCATTGATTAAAATTACATTGTCTCCAGGCTCAAGCGTGGTTAAAAAATTAATCACATTTGAAATCGTTTTTTTTGAATTGGCTTCGTCCATGTGCGGTGACAATACAATGACCAGGTCACGGGCTTGCACAACTGAACTCATTAAAAGAGTAATTATAAAGAATCCAACGCATAAATAAGGGTATCGCATGGCATTGCTCCTGATAAAATGAATTTTAAATATGAAAATTAGATTTATTGATAGAAATTGTTGACGGCACTAAATTTGGCACGTTGGCTGTTATATTCCGCAACTTGCGAATTGATAAATGCCTGCCTGTTTGCGATGAATTGATTTAAATGTTGTCTTTTTTCGGCACATTCTTCAGTTAATGCTTTGTGTTCTGCGCAATGAATTTTCCAAGCAGCATCAAGCTCGACATATTCAAGATTATCGCAATAATAATCTGGAGAATATTTATTAAAAATATCTTCTAAAGCGAGAAATAAACTTGCTGATACTAAAATTTCAGAAAGCAGTTGAATCCAAACAAAACACGATCCTTTCCATTGAAAACCCTCCATTTCTTCGGCATTAAAACTGCTAGATACTCCGTTAAAATTTAATGAAAAAAATACGGTCCAGACAAGCAGCGTTATGCCGGTTAAAATATAAATACATAATCCATATTTTCTCTGGTTTTTATAAAAATCAATGAAGTTAGAAACAAATTTCAAAGAACAGCTGGCGGCTGGAACAAGCAGTGATAAACACAAGGCTAAGTGAGGTTTTTCAATAAAAATTGTAATGCCTGATTCAACAAGATTTGAGTAAACATTTGCCGTACCCATAACCATTGAAATTAACAAAAAGATTGCTGTTAATATAAAATATGCTTGGTCTCTTTTATTCCAATTGTTAAAACGGATCGGATTTTTATTATTGTCATTCGAACCAGTGCTTACATACGCAGATTTAACGTGGCGTTTGGTAGAGCGTTTTCGAAGCGATAATTCAGCAAGCGTCACAGCAGATTCTTCACACCGCGCATCAAGCTGTTTTAATTCCATAGAAAGTGTTGTTTGATCTCCATAATAACCATCATAAATTGCGCCAGCTTGCTCAGGGATCATGTGTTCAGCATTTTGAATATTTGAACTTTGTCTAACTTTTTTAATGAAGTCTGCCATTGAGCAGGCCATTAAAGAATTTTCAATAATTTCTTTTTTTTCAGGGAGAGTGCGAGGCGAAATCATGTTCTATCTCCAATATATGCTTTTGGTTAACTAGCAACGATACTGTGACCGTAATGCACTAGAAATTTGGGAAATAGAAATATGATTAAAAATCAAAAAAAAGCACCGCTGTTTTATGGCGGTGCTAATTTTATTTAAAATTTAATATAGTGTTTTGCAACGTGAGGAAATTCGATTTCAACAAATAAAGTTAAAATCCTGAGCCTTTCAACTTTTCGGGAAATACGCTTTGGAAAAAATCCTGTTTTATCGGCCTCTATATAATGTGATACAGAGCGCATATCGGGATCATTTCCAAACGCCTCATCTAAATCTGGCAATTCATAAATACTTTCATTCGCATTTATGAATTTACGTCCTTTCGAAAAGACAATTGAAAGTAAATCTAACAATTTTCTTCTTGAAACATTTTTTTTCATTTTATCTTTAGAGACTTTATCTTTAGAGGATTTATCTTTAGAGGATTTATCTTTAGAAGCTTTATCTTTAGAAGCTTTATCTTTAGAAGCTTTATCTTTAGAAGCTTTATCTTTGGAAGTTTTATCTTTGGAAGTTTTATCTTTGGAAGCTTTATCTTTGGAATGATCTTTTAAGCTCTTAATGACCATCCAAGTTATCCAATAATTTAGGGGGTGGTATAGCTCTGCCTTACTTGCAACACGAATTGTTTTTTTAAATTTCATGGGGATTTCCTTCAAGTGAAGAAATTGAATCCCCTTGGCCAAGGGTTTTTTTATAGGCTGCGCAGCCGGCTTAAACTTAATCAGCTATTGCGCTAATAGATATATAAGATTTAGAATCTTGTTAATATTATTAAATCGTAGTTAATAAAAAATCAAAAGAGAGATTATTATGCCAAATCAATATTGCAGAGGCTCACATCTTTCATCATGGCAATTTGAACACTTTGTGAGGATTTATATTGAAGAAGTTTGCATGTGCCTGACAAATAACAATAAAAGAAAATATTATTTGAATAAGTTAGAAAGTTTGGGAGTCAAAATGGTGCGGCAGACTTTTGCAAAATATCATAACGATATTGGCGATTGGTTATGGGAAAATTACATATTCCATCCCATTGTTGAAAAAGTAGACAACAAAGAAATTATTAATGAACTTTGCCAGCTAATATTTGGCCATGTTAAATATTCAAATATGAAATTCCGTAAGGAAATTGAGTTCTATACTGGTGGCAATTTCTTCATACACAATTCTTATGAGTATCATGTTTTAGATAGGCGTTCCGATCGTGCCTACGGTTTAAAGTTAGAAAATTTTTATCGTGAATTTAGCAGAGCTCGCTGGATCGGGGCCTTTATTAGAGAAGAAGGACTTAAACATCTTTCAGACTTTGAAAATTTATCTCAACTTTCGAAAGTTTTAAACAAAGCAGTTGATACCTTACTAATGAATCTTATAAAAAATCCTTTGTTAATCAAAAATGGGAAGACCTAAATTTTTTCTAAAATTATCTAAATTTCCTTTAGATTCTGCCTCATCGTATTCTCTGCTATATTTTGCTATCGCAGCTTTTGTTTCGATTCTCAAGTCTCCAAATTTACTTAAATTTGCACCTATATGAGCAGATTGTGATAAATAATTTATTGGTTCAACTTCAATCAATGCATCACGTTGCTCTTCTTCTGTCAGAAAATCCTCATAACGCTTTAAATCTTCAGATTTTTCAACCTCACGTCTTTCATTTGTGCAATCTTGCGTCCAATCAAGAAAAGCTTTTTTATAAGCTTCAATGATTGCGGGCTTATTCTTAATTCGCTCTAAATCAATTGGATTGGCTGCTATCCATTCAGAAACGAGAATTTTAAGATTCTTTGCTCCAGAAACATTTAAATCTACATAGTTTTCTATTTTTTTTGCTAAATTAACACCAAAAATTTTTGATAAAGACGGTGGTTCTGTCATTTCTGGCACATTTGATACAGCGACTAGTTTTTTTATTGTTATAAATTTATTTTTGCCACTTTTATAAGGACTATTAATTATAAAGTCTAGATTTTCTTTACTAAAGTTTTCATTTTTTGATTTTTTAGCACTTTTAATTTGTGTGGTAGATTGATTTCCAACCAAATTTTCTTTTAAAAGTTTACTTGGGATCATCTCGTCTAGTTTATGAGATGGCTCAATTTTATTTTTTGAATATGATCTAATTTTCACAATCCACTCTCAACTTTCATTTGGACTTGTCATTAATACTCGTGCCAACGTGGCATCAGCTTGTTGCAAGGCGATTTCAATTTGATCTATTTTTAAAAATATTCCTGGCGTATTTAATTTAAAATATGGATTATCATAAATTCCAACTTTATAGTTCCATGTATCGTCCAGAACTTTAAAAGATATTTGATCTTTAGAAGTTTTAGCATTTGGATTCCATGTAAATTTTACATATTGGAAAGGATATACACGTGACAAGAGTTTAAGAGGAGTGTTTAAACGATTGGCAACTTCCTCTGGCGTATATTCTAAATTATTTTTTGAATTTGCTATCTCGTAAACTATAGCATGTAATACATTATAATATGTATCCTGTATTTCTTTAATATAAAGATTATTAACACGAGTGCGAATGGAACGAATCGCATAATTCGCTACGCTATGATAAAAATGATAAATTTCTCGCCATGTTTTTTGCGGATCGTTTGTGTCACATTTAACAATATGTCCCATTGCGTAAACTGGGGCACCGGCTATGTGTATGGGAACGATAATTTGTTTGTATTTGGCAGTCTTATCTGGCTGCGAAAAAAATATTTCTGCACAGTTCGTATAATCTAATAATCTTTTATAATCAGGATCATTCTTGTAAATTTTTTCTGGAGGGCCCTCCGGTTCATCTAAGCGATTAAAAATATTGTATTTAATCGGCTCATTTAAAAATTGAACATAACCTCCACAAAAAGCAGCATCGAAAACAGATCGTGCCTTATCCCCAAAAGGTCTTTCAGCATTATCTAGCATTTCATCAATTTCTTTAGGTGATAATTTTCCTTTAAGAGCTTCTTTTATATCCTTGCGCTGACTGTCAGGCACAATATGTCTTACACCGTGACTATATGCACCGTCACTATTTGCTAATTTACCGTTGAGACTTCCACGGTAACGTTTAGTTTCTCGATCAAACATCATTATCCCAAACATAATGTTGGGGGGTGCTTTACCATTTTTGCATAAGAGTGGAGATCCTTTAAAACTCTCATAAATAAATTCAAAAACATGAACCGCTTTTTTATAATGCTCGTCAAAAAAATATTGTATTTCGTCTCGACAATCTTCGGCGGCTTTATTTTTTTTATAAGTTTTCAAATATAATTTTTCTTGAGGAGTAAACTTAATATCGGGATCATCAATTTTAATTGATTGTTTATGCCACCAATTTGCGCCTTCCTTACAAAATGGTTCTGTCATTACATTAATTTTATTTGCATAAAAATATTTAAAAGCAGAGTCCCTTTCTACCTCCTTAACTAACTCTTCAAAAGAGTGATTATCTGAACTTTCACCATTTTTAAATTTGATTGCCTTAAATTCGGGGGGCTCATAGCCTTTAGATTTTTTAAAATCTGCTAAAAAACACAGAAGGAAAATGTTTTTATGTATAGGAAAGACATAGTTCTGGCATTCTTCTAAATCGAGATAAATATAATTAGGATTTTTATTCTTAGAGGGAAGCTTATGCAACTTTTCTGGTTTTTTTAAGGTCGTCTCAAAGTCATCCTTCCATACTGGATCAAGGACTGTATGATGCAAAACTTTATACCAGCCATTAGCTACATCTTTTTCCAGCAATACGCTCGCTGCATTTTCTTGAAAGAAAATACGAAGGCGACTGATAATTTGGCGATGTCCTACCTTAACAATTCTCTGTTGAATATCTGATGACAATAGAGATTGCTTGATAAGATAAACTCGCTCAAGAATATCTCTCATGTTCTTATCTTCAATTGAAGCGACAACTTGAGCATTTTTTAATAGTGTTTCCATTTAAAAACCTATTTTTTGAAATATTCTGGGAAACAGAAAATATAAAATTAAAAAAAACTCTATTTTAAAATAATTTCTCGACAATAATCGCAAAATCACATACGTTAGGATCAAATTCCTATCACTGCGGCGCAGATCATTAGTTATAGAAAATAATTAATGATCTTCTTTTTGATTTATCCGCATTATGCACTTAGTGCGCAGCCGTCATTTATCTTGCGTGCATATTTCCCATTTCCGTACGCTGAGAGTGATATCTAACTCTACTCATACTTTATTTTCAACCCTTTGAAGCCAACGCGTTGTTTTTCTTTCTTGAAAAGCATTGCGCTTGTGCCTGCGAGTTTGCCATGCCCATAAACATTGAAAAATATATGATTTATATGGATGGTTATGATCTGACCCCTTCACAAAAAATTGAAATGATTCAAACCGTCTATGGATTAATGGAATCCAACATTGACCAAATTTTTGGTCAACATCCCGTACAACAATGCCGTGAATATAATGCAGTTAATAATTTACGAAATGAAAGCTGCGCGATAGACTCGAAATTATCTGTTAAAAAATCATTTAGCCATAGTGCAAATGTGCGCAAACCCGTAAAAAGAAAGGCCTCAGTATGTCCAAACAACAACGCCTTATAGCCGTAACCTATTGCAGAGTGAGTTCTGTACGCCAAGTTAAAGAAGGTAGCGGATTGACATCGCAAGCTATTCGATGCAGTGAGTATGCGAAATATAAAAACTATGAAGTTATTCATGTTTTCCAAGATGAAGGTATTTCTGGAAGTTTGATTGAACGTCCAGGGATGCAAGAAATGCTGAACTTCATTCGTAAGCAGAAGGAAAAACCTTGTATTGTTTTGATTGATGACATTTCGAGATTAGCCCGCGGGTTGGCTGCGCATATTGAGTTGCGTACTGCCATTAGTGCTGCGGGTGGGAAACTGGAAAGCCCTTCAATTGAATTTGGCGAAGATTCTGACAGTGTTTTAGTCGAGAATCTTCTTGCTAGTGTTTCTCAACATTCCAGGCAAAAAAATGCAGAACAAGTTAGCCACAGAATGAGAGCGCGGGCTTTGAATGGCTATTGCGTAACCCCCCCCGTTCCTGGATATCAATATAAAAAAGTTGCAGGACATGGCAAATTATTAGTGCGTGATGAACTAGCAAATATTGTTCAAACAGCGCTTGAATCTTTTGCTAGTGGCCGTTTTCAGACATTGGCGGAAGTTACCAGATATTTAAATTCACAGCCGACTTTTCCAAAAGGAAAGAGTAGCAAAGTCGTGCATCCACAACGCGTGGCGGATATGTTAAGACGCCCTATTTATGCAGGATATCTCAATTATCCTACATGGAATATTAATATGATATTAGGTCATCACGAGCCAATTATCAGTTATGAGACCTTTAAAAAAATTCAGGAGCGTCTTGATGGTAAAGCCAAAGTGCCAGCACGGAAAGACATCAGCCATGCATTTCCCCTCCGCGGTTTTATAGTGTGCGCATGCTGCCAAAAAGCTATGACAGCTTGTTTTTCTCAAGGACGCAGCCGAAAATATCCATATTATTTCTGTGCAACTAAAGGATGCTCTAGCTATAAACGAACTATTGCGAGAGAAAAAATCGAATCGGAATTTGAAAATTTATTGAAGCAGCTGAAACCATCAAAAAACTTATTTAATCTGGCGCATGCCATATTTAAAGATCTTTGGGAAGAACGCATGATTAATCGTCATGGAGAAATTCATGTTATTAAAAATCATGTGTTGAAAATTGAAAATCAAATTATGAAAATGGTGGATCGTGTTGTTGAAACAGACAGCCCAACATTAGTTGCAACTTATGAAGATCGGATTCGAAATCTCGAAGATCAAAAGATCACATTGAAGGAAAAAATCGCGCAATGTGGTACAGCTCTGCCAGATTTTGACACGGCTTTTCACACCGCTTTTGATTTTCTAGAAAACCCCTATAAAATGTGGGCTTCCGGGCAATTAGAGCATCAAAGAAGTTTGCTAAAACTCACGTTTACCGACAACCTAGCATATGATCGCAATAGTGGATTTCGAACCGCTAAAACCACCTTACCTTTTGCGGTGTTAAACGGCATATCTAAGGGAAATTATGGAATGGTGGAGCTAAGCGGGATCGAACCGCTGACCTCGACACTGCCAGTGTCGCGCTCTCCCAGCTGAGCTATAGCCCCAGATAAACTGGATCAAGATTAAATACAAAATCTTGAATTACCAAACACATATGGATTTTCTCGCGTGTTGCTTACTCATTCGCCTGCTCACCTACTTTGAGTAGGCTCCGCGGGCTTATATCATAAGCGCCTACGAGAAAACTAATCTGCATTTGGTAAATATGGGAAGTGAATCAAGGTCCGCAATTGTCTTGATTCACTCTCACAGTGTCAAGCGTAGAAACTAAGATTCAGCCGTATTTTCTTCTGCGTGCGAATTTTTTTGCCAAGATTGCCAGGTTTTATCCAATACTTTTTGCTGTTTTTTCGAGACTCCGCCTAACAAGTCAATTGCATCACGTATTCGAGCAAGTGTTAGTTCAGGACCAAGTACGCTCATTGCTTCCATTAAAGGTACAGAGGTTAAAGATCCAGTAACTGCAATAAAAAGCGGATTCATAAAATCGCGCACTTTTAATTCCATGCGCTCAGCGATCCAAGAAAATATTTCAAATAAGGTCGTTTTATTCCAGATAGCTAATGTTTCCAATGCACAGCGACTAAAATGCAAAATTTCTTTTGATTTTTCGAGATCAATTTTTGATGAATTAAAATCATCGGCTTTAAGTGTTAATCGACCTGAATATAAAAATCCAATTAAAGGCGCAATATCGCTAAATACTTCAACGCGTTTTTGAATCGATGGTAAAATTGGCGCTAAATCTTCCGCTGAAAAAGCCCATTGTTGTGCTTGCTGCACAAACTTTTCAATCGTTAAATCACGACTCCACATTCCATTTAACCAGCGTAATTTTTCTTGATCAAAAATTGGCCCACCTAATGAAATACGCTGCCAATCAAACGAATCCACCATTTCTTGCACAGTGAATTTTTCTTGATCGTTGGGTAGTGAATATCCCATTCGTCCTAAAAAATTAACTAGCGCCGTTGCTAAAAAGCCCATACGTTTGTAATAAAAAATACTGGTGGGATTTTTTCGCTTACTGAGTTTGCTTTTATCAATATTACGCAGTAAAGGTAAATGATAAAACTTTGGCGGTTGCCAATCAAAAGCTTGATATAGACGAATATGTTTTGGTGTTGAGTTAATCCATTCTTCACCGCGAATAACATGAGTTACGCCCATTAAATGATCGTCAACAACACTTGCTAGGTGGTAAGTTGGAAATCCATCGGCTTTCATGAGAATTTGCATATCCACATGATCCCAGCCGATATTCAAGCCACCACGTAATGCGTCGGTAAATTCGCAGTCGCCTTCTGTAGGAATTTTTAAACGAATAACATAGGATTCTTTTGCTTGAAGACGCTGTTGAATTTCCGATTCGTGCAAATTGCAACAATGCCCATCATAACGTGTTGTTTGATTCTGTTCGGTTTGCCGTTGGCGTAATTGATTTAAACGTTGGGTCGTACAAAAACAATAGAACGCTTCGTTGCGTTTTAATAATTCTTGAACCTGAGTTTGATAAATTTCTAATCGCTCACTTTGACGATAAGGACCCGATGGGCCACCAATATCAGGACCTTCGTCCCAATTTAAACCTAACCATTTTAATGCAGATAAAATTCGATCTTCCGATTGTTTTGAGCTACGAGTTTGATCAGTATCTTCACTACGTAAAATAAATCTGCCGCCGTTTTGACGAGCAAAGACCCAATTAAATAAAGCAATATAGGCAGTGCCAACATGGGGTTCGCCCGTTGGTGATGGTGCAATACGTGTGCATATTTGCTGATGAGATTGAGAATTCAAAGTAAACACTCCTGATTTCATTTTCGAAGTGGAGTGTAAACCGAATGCAGCTATGTGTGCAGTGCAAAATTATGATTTTCGATTCGAAAAAACTCGACACGACTATTCAGTACTACTTAGAATGACTGTCACTTTAAGGATTGAACTTTCTAATCACCTCTTGTTTTATTTTATTCAATGTTTGCTTAACAAGGACGAATAAAATGTTTATTGATTTCACTCCCCGCAAAATTAAATGCCTGCAAACTGTTTCAAGCCCGAGCTCTCCGTGGGGAATAGAAGACGGATTACGATTCTATTTTGCAGTTGAAGTTGGATTTCAAACTCCAGACGTTATGATTAGTGGGCGCAAATACCCTGAACCGGATGTTGTAAATAATCATCCGATTAAAGCTGGTGAAACAATTAACTTAGATAATTTTCTTCCACAGAATCGTACATCTTGGCAAACCAAATCTTTTAATGTGGACGAAGGAAACTTAGTAACAATTTGGCTTATTGGTGTTAATGAAGGTTTACCTTTTTTTGGTGGCGGTGGGGGTTCTGGTAGTGAGGTATCTACAAAAATTGCTCAGAAAGGTTCAGAGTTAGCTATTGAAAAGTTGTCAGATGCTGCAAGTGAAGAAGCTTTGGAACGTTCATTATCTTCTGGTGCTTCGTCTTTGATTGAACCTATTCCTGTAATAGGTGCACTAATTAATGCGATTATTGAGTTGGCAGAATTTATTGACGAATCCACAGATTGTTCAGGTAGTGCTTTTATATATAAAAAAGAAATTATTGGCCGAGATTTAATTGCTCAACTTATTCAAAATCGACGTGAAACTACATTGATTTTTAATCAGAGCCAAACTTTACGAACGAGTGATCCAAGTAATCCCTGCCTTGTTCCACATTATGAAGTAACGTTAGATATTAATTTGCGTTCTATTTTCACGATCAATCATCTCCAAACAGCATCAAATGTAGTTCCTACTCCTGCAGTGGATTTTGTACCTTATTTCACTTTTTGTGCAAAAAAAGTTAATAAACAACTTACTGTATGGAGTGCACAAAGAGATTTTCTTATTGAATTTTTTCCAAATTTTAAATTTCAGTTAATGCCATTAGTCTGGAAAATTGAAGGAATACCTCTCACGAAACAACAGCAAACTGTAAAAATTAATTTGCCTGTGACAATTCAACCCCATCAACAATCCATGCTTGCTGATGTAGAAATTTCATGTGAGATCAATTTAAATCAACATTTATTTTTGAAAACTAAAGGCTCAGATGGCAGCTATCAAATTCGTGTAGAAGCTTTTTTACCCTTACAAAGTCTCCAACCACCATTTAAAATCTATCAATATATATTGAGGGTAGATGGACAAGAAATGTACGGTGATGCGGGTTACCAGGAATATTTAGAGTGCGTTAGTACAAAATTATTTCTCATTAGTGAAAAAATTAAAAAAACAAAATACATAACGAATAAAAAACCCTTTCCTGGACAGCCTTCAAAAATTCTAACTGAAACAACCCTAAACTCTGATCAATTACAAGTTGTAGAACAGTTTTCCACAACGTATAAAAATAATATTTCATACGATATCCGTGAAATTGAAGCTACTTTGCAGTCGATTGTTAAATTACTAGATAAATTTTAATTAAGCAGGAAATAACAATCATTAATAGGTTTGACTGAGGAAATTATTACTCATGAACTTTAACGTACAAATCAATAAATCGTGTTGCTTCAACTGGTAAATCCGTTAAGTACTCTAACCCGATTACGTACTGTCCCGTTCCACTTTGAATGCGAGTATGCACAACTTTTCCAACGCCTTTAATTTGGCATGTACGACCACCAAAAATAGCTTGCACTTCGAAATACAGCATTACTTCTTTTGGAAATTCAATAGGAGAGGTAACAGCAACACCCCCGAGTGAAATATTTACGGTACGAGAAGCAAACTGCTTTTTTGCCTCTGTAACGCAACGCGCACGCCAATTGCAGCGTGCGCGAGGATAACGTCGAGCCGCTTCATCAGCGGGAGGAGCATTTACCATATGAAGAGAGACCTCGCGATCACTCGGAATTATTATGTAATGGTTGTCTAGAAAACCGAACAATAGGCGATGGTACTTGTTCGGAAAAAACCAGCAAATGACCACCTTCAATATAGCTTAATGCTTCTGCTTGAGGCATACGTGGTAAAGGCATTGATTTTTGCCATGACCAAAATTTTTGTTTTGAAGTCGCATTTTGATGAAATAAGTGAACATATCCATAAGTTAATACTGCAACTTCATCTTCAAATGTACTCATGCTAGTTGGCATGTAGGATAAAAATGTTTGTACCATCGACCCAAAATGTATTGGACTTATGCCAGCTAATTCTTCAACTTCTTGAATAAAGCTCGCTTTATAAACAATGCGTTCTGGAGCCATCATCAAAGGCAATCGATACAAACGCGCGGGTTTATCACGTTTAGAAAGAATGTAAACTGCCTTATTTTCTGGATCTACTGCAATTGATTCAGAATCACGTGCTCCATCTTCAAATTGAAATCCAATGGTTTGAATATCAGATGGTTTTAAATTCAATTTTGGATTGCCTTGAATGTCAAACGTCATTTCTGGCTCAGGCAAAATATGAACGTAGTATACTTTGCGACGATTTAAATTATCTCCAATGTCGCCAATAGCTAAGTAGGGTTTGCCGTTCACTTCAAATGAGTCGATATCTTCCCAGTCAAAATTTGCTAACTCGGAAATATTGATGCTAGCAACTGGTTTACCATCATGCGAAACCAGATGCAAACTAGGAGCGTCTCCACTGTCATTAATAGCCCAAATATGATCTGGCTGATGAAAAGACCGCGCTGCACCACTTACTTCAGTCAAATTTTTATGGTTTAGAATACCTACTGTTATTGGTTTTTCAAAAGCAGGTTGTGCATCAACATTTGATACGCCAAACGCTGATTCCGACCCAATAAATGCTAAGCAAAAAGTTAAACACACGCTGGTAAAATTAGCTTGTCGAGATTTGCGAATATTGTATCCTTCTTGTGGCTTATGACTTACCTGAAACTTCATACTTCAATCCTTTCACTAAAATCTGATTCAAAAAATGATTTGTCAATGATATGGAAAGCTTGACTCCACTTTGCAATCTTTATGCAATCTCTAAAGTAAATTTCAAGAAATTTTGACAAATAATTAAGGGAGTTACTTTTTTAGCATAGCGGCTAATTAAGAAAACCAAGAAAAAATTCACGAGAAAAACAAAGAAAAGTCATTGCTTTACAAGTCATTATTTAAAATATTGAAATGGCTTTTTGTTGAAAATTTTTAATATCAAAACAGAGGTTGGAGGCATTCTAAAAAGGTTAAGAAGCTATAAGATGTAATTTAAAAAGGTAATACTTCATGTGGTTCAAAATAAGAAACAAATGCTGGAAAAGAATTACTGTCCACATGAGGCCATGTTCCTGCAAAACAGCGCACTCCTGTAGAAAACCATCTTCCAATTTGCCGACCTTCCATAACGTTAATTAATACAGCATTGGGTTGAATATTCGCAATTAACATTCGGCGCTGAAATCGGCGCCAAGCCCACCATGTTTCTGTTGAATCAGGTTGGTCTATCCACCAACAGGCACGCTGAATTAATTCAGATTCCATGATCTGAGGTCTTTCTAACAGAGCTTCTGAAAACCTTATACAAGGTGTGACGTTTGAGATGGAAACAGCATCAACTAATGAAAAACCGTTAGCAGAAATAACCCAAAATAATTGGATTTGTTCATCAGTAGCAAGATGCTGAAATATTTTAATGAGTTGTCTTCGATAATCACGCGACCTAGATTCTTGCTGGGAGACGTTGCGAATTATATTGTCTTCTAATCCATCAGGACTAGTCATATAAAGGTACAAACAAGGATTAATGGGATGGATTTCTATAAGCCAGTCTCTGATTTTTTTCCAAACTTCACCAACTAATACTCTAAATTTTTTACTATCTAAAACTATTGAATCATCCGAAATCGTCCATTTGATAAACCCACCACACCATTCTGAAGTCCGATCAGGCGACAAATCGACCATTGGCATCCATACCTCTGGCATATACCAGGTATCAAGCATAATGATCGGTTGCGTCGGAAGCTCAATTTCTTGAATGACTTCAGAAGATGTTTTTGGAATAAATTGCTGCATATTCTGTTTGCTCGCTGCAATATGTTAGCCTTCACTCACGTGAAATACCTAATGAGTGGACGATGCTAAAGATCGCTCAAAGCCTTTTTATCAACAATCCATAAAAGGATTAATAGAGAATGTCATCACAGTTTTTATCTGAATCTATTGCAAATTCTCTGCAGGATTTAATAACGTGTTGTACGCGTTTATATAACCAAGGCCAGTGTCCTGGAACCAGTGGTAACTTCTCGATTCGATCAGCAAGTGATCGAATGTTAATTACGGTTTCTGGCCGACATAAAGGGCGTTTAGAAAATAAAGATTTTATGGAAGTAAATTTTGAAGATTGTATTTATCATCGCCATAATGAAAATGACTCGCCCTCTGCTGAAACAGCATTGCATCAAATGTTATATCAACGCTTTCCTGACGTAGGTACTGTTTTACATACTCATTCTGTAATGACTACCGTATTGTCGCGCTACTTCGCAAAACATGGTTATATTGCAGTGGATAATTACGAATTACTGAAAATATTTGGACTCAAATCGCATGAAGAATCGGTAAAATTACCGATCGTTGAAAATTCTCAAGATATGGCTGACATTCTTGGATCATTAGCGCCTATAGATAAAGATATAACTAAAGCCTGTGCGTATTTAATTGCAGGTCATGGATTATATGTTTGGGGGCCGACTGTTGCCATGGCTGAATATCGACTTGAGGCGTGGGATTTTTTATTAAATTGTATTTATGCTGAGCTTTCACTCCCTAATAGATAATTGTTTAAATATTAATTCACTCAGCATAAAACGCTAAATTTAACCGGAGAAATTAAATGAGTGCTTTGTATGTGTTTTCAGTGGAACAACCTGAAATTCCTTTAGAAATCTTAAATCAAACACACGACATTAAAAATACTTTATCTCAGGCTAACGTTGAATACGATAGTTGGCCGTTGCGCGATATTAATTCAGCGACTGAATTACAAGGCAAAGATTTACAAGAAGCAGTGTTGAATGCTTATGCAGAAGATGTATCTTTTTTAAAAAATCGCGAAGGCTATCAAACAGCGGATGTTATTCGTTTAACTACAGAACATCCCGATAAATTAGCCTTACGTCAAAAGTTTCTTTCCGAACACGTGCACAGCGAAGACGAAGTACGTTTTTTCGTAGAAGGTTCAGGATTATTTTGCATAAATTATGAAAATCGTATCTACCAATTATTAGCTACGGCTGGAGATTTAGTTCGATTGCCTGCTGGAACGCATCACTGGTTTGATATGGGATCATCACCAAGTTTTACCTGCATTCGTTTATTTACTGATCCTGCAGGTTGGGTTGCAGATTTTACGCAGTCAGCAATTTCAAAACAATTTCCGGACTTGGATCATTGGAAATCTTCTGAGCATGAAAAAAGTGAGAACGTATAAATGCAAGAAAAAATTCATTACATATTAACTGATATTGAAGGTACTACCTCTTCAATTAATTTCGTATACGAAACATTATTTCCATATGCACGCAAACATTTAAAATCCTTTGTAATAAATAATGCAGACGAGCCTGAAGTGCGCTCCATTATTGCTCAAGCATGTAATGAAGGAAAAATTGAAGTTTCTATAAATCATGCAATACAGTTATTCGAAAAGTGGATGGACGAAGATCGAAAAATTACACCTTTAAAAAGTATCCAAGGTTTAATTTGGCAACAAGGTTATGAAGCAGGAGAATTAAAAGGTCATATATATGATGACGCTGCTGCTGAATTACATAATTGGCATAAGAAAGGATTAACGCTTGGCGTGTATTCTTCAGGTTCTGTTACGGCACAAAAGCTAATTTTTGGATATTCAGAACAAGGTAATTTAGCTATTTTGTTTAATCATTTTTTTGATACAACATTTGGCGGTAAGTTAGAAAAAACTTCTTATGAAAAAATCGCTCATCAGATTAATGTTTCACCTAATCAAATTTGTTTTTTATCCGACAATCCAAAAGAATTAATCGCTGCTGACCAGGCTGGTATGTTTTGTATTTTAATACAAAGAGATAATCTGCAATTAATAGCTAATCCTGGATTTATTGTTGCGGCAAGTTTTCATGATGTAGATCTTTTAATTGCAAAAGACTAGTTTTATCAAAGATGAGAATTCTTTTTAAAAAATCCAATAGACAGCGCATTTAAAATTGAGCACAAAAGCACACTAATTGGCGTCATTCCCGCGAAGGCGGGAATGACGCCGCCCAAGGTTGTTTTTTAATTTTTTAAAATCCTAAAAGTTTTATAATTTGAATTGTCATAAAAATACTTTTGCTGGCAGCATAGAATTAAAATTTTTCAACTAAGCTTATTAAATCTACAAAAAATATAATGAGCTATTCAATGCGTTATAAATTTTCAGGGTTTCTAACCACACTATTTTGCGGCGCAATCAATGATACTTTCTTAAAAACTTCTGTTCTTTTTCTGTTTGTTACGGTCATCCCTCAACAATCGTCGGTAATGCATCATTGGATTGAGCTTGCTTTCATTTTTCCTTTTTTATTGTTTAGTGGTTTTGCAGGCTATATTGCGAATCACTATGAACAATCCTGGTGGATTCAACGACTCGCTTTTCTTAAATTATTGATTTGTTGTTTAGCAATTATTGCATTCACTTTTAATCAATTATGGTTTTACTTACTGCTTATTTTTGCAATGGGTTCACAGTCGAGTTTATTTGGACCTATAAAATACAGCGCTATTCCACGACTGGTAAATTCAGAAATAATTATTAAAGCTAATGCTTGGGTTGGCGCAGTTACTTTCTTGGCAATCTTTTTAGGAAGTTTTTTTGCTGGAATACTGTTTGAAGATAAATTTTCACAGATGTACGTCCCCTATATAATGGTTTGCATTGCAATTATTGGTTGGTATACATCTCATAAAATTCCAATTTTACCTGCTCTAACCTCAAAACAACCTAAAAATTTATTAGCATTTTGGAAAGATAAAAGTTTTTTTGATTCAATGGATATAGCCAAACAAAAAAAACCTTTGATTTTTATTATTCTAGGCATTTCATGGTTTTGGTTTTTAGGCGCAGCGTATTTTATTCAGTTACCGGTTTTTACCCGCAGCATCATGCTTTCAAGCGAAAGTGTGATGTCATTATTTTTGGGAGCATTTACCAGTGGTGTAATTATCGGTGGATTATTATGCGCACGTATGTCATGCAATCGCGTTGAGCCTGGCATGGTACCTTTAGGCGCATTAGGTTTAACCATTTTTAGCATCGATTTAAGTTTTGTACATATTACTGATGCTCAACAATCATTCAGTTTATTAGCTGCTTTATCATCTTCTACTCACTGGCACGCAATAATCGATATGATTTTGATTGGCTGTGCAGGTGGATTTTTTGTCACCCCGTTATACGCCATGATTCAAGAACGAACTCGCAAACAAGAACGTGCACGAATGCTCGCTATGAATAATTTCCTAAATGCATTTTCAATGGTGACATCGGCAATTACTGGTTTGATATGTTTCGGTTGGTTTGAACTAACACTTGATCAATACTTCTTTGGCTTGGCTATATTAAATTTTTTTATCGCTATTTATTTATTTTCTTTTGTTCCAGAATTTGTTTTGCGTTTTATTTTATGGTGCTTATTGCATGTGGTGTATCGTATTAAAGCAAAAGGTTTTGAGAAAATACCAGAAAAGGGTCCGGTAATATTAATTTCTAATCATGTGAGTTATGTTGACGCCGTTTTAATTGGTAGTTTGTGCACACGCCCTACTCGATTTGTTATTTACAAACCCATTTATGATTTAAAAGTTTTAAATTGGGTATTTAAATTAACGCGGTCTATTCCGATTAATTCAAAAGCAAATGACTCTGCAACCTATCATCAAGCTTTTGAAACGATTACCAATGCATTAAATCAAGGCGAAATTATTTGTATTTTTCCAGAAGGTAGTTTGACGTACGACGGCCAGATTCGATCTTTTCGTTCAGGATTATTAAAAATATTGCAAGAACATCCTGCGACTATTGTGCCGATTGGATTAAATGGTTTATGGGAAAGTGTATTTAGTCGACAACGACGTCCGATTTTGAAAAAAATATTTTCGTCGTTACGGCGTCGAGTTGGAATTAATGTGGGTGATCCTATTGCTGCAGACGACGTTGACCTTGATCAATTACGTCAAAAAGTACAACAACTTTCAAACAATAAAACTAATTATTGAAACGCTACCCACTCCAATGCAGATGCTTTTGCTTGCGACAGTTTTGCTGGATCACCGCCGCCACCCATTGCCATATCTGCACGACCACCGCCTTTACCAGTCATTTGATCACAAACATTTTTCACCCATTGACCAGCCGCGTATTTTTTTACGTGATCAGAACTTACACCAGCTGCAATTCCAATTGAATTATCACTGGTAAAAAATACCATCACTAAACCTGAACCAAGTTTTTGTTTTAAAACATCAACTAAATCACGTGCAGATTTTGCGTCAGTAACATTTGAATTTGTGGTAGCGTCAATTACGAGCACCGCTATTTCACCAATCATGACTTTCTCTGATAGCCATTGATCCGTGGAACCTGAATTCATCGATTTTTTTAATGATTCTTGTTCTTTTTCCAACGTTCGAATGCGTTCATTTTGTGTTTTAAAACGAACTAATAATTGATCAAGCGGTGCTTTTACTTCGGAAGTTAATGCAGTAATTTGAGCACGCTCTTCACGTTCCAATTGCCATGCACGCCAGCCAGCAACTGCTTCGATTCTGCGAACACCCGATGCAACTGCGGATTCTTGAACGATACGAAATGAACCTATATCTCCAGTTCTTGAAACATGTGTACCACCACATAATTCAATCGAATAATCCTGTTCACCCATCGTTAACACACGAACTTCGTCATCGTATTTTTCACCAAATAACGCCATGGCTCCAGAAGCTTTTGCTTTTTCAATCGACATTAATTGTGTGGTGACTTCAACGTTCGCTAAAACTTCGCGCATTACTTCGGTTTCAATTTTTTGAATTTCATGCGAAGAAATTGGGTTGGGATGTGAAAAATCAAAGCGTAATTTCATGTCGTCAACCAGCGAACCTTTTTGTTGGACATGCGTACCTAGTACTTTTCGCAACGCTGCATGCAATAAATGGGTTGCGGAATGATGTCGACGGATCGCGGCACGACGTTGCGTATCGACATCTAACACAACAATTTCACCAACTGATAATTCGCCTTTTTCTAATTGTCCAATATGCAAAACAACCGAGCCTTGTTTTTTGGTGTCATCTACGCGAAATATAGCGTTCGCTGTTTTAATCCAACCACGATCTCCCACTTGTCCGCCGGACTCGGCATAAAAAGGTGATTGTTCAACTGCAATAATTGCATCGGTTCCAGCTTCAATAGTTTTTACTAATTCATGCTGATCAACAATGGCTTGAATAGGACTTTGAAATTGCACTTTTTCATAGCCATGGAAAATAGTCGCAGCTGTTTCTGCAGGAATAGCAACTTGTTGTAATTTAAATCCTGAATGTTGTTTGGAACGCTGTTTTTGTTTCAACATGCATACGTCAAAACCTTGCCAATCGAGTGTGCAATTATTTTCACGTGCAATATCGTCGGTTAAATCTGGTGGAAATCCGTAGGTGTCGTACAAAGTAAAAACGGTTTCACCAGGAATTATTTTATTCGAATTATTTTCCAAACCTTTCATAGCTTGTAATAAAAGCTGCATTCCTTGATCCAAGGTAATTGAAAATTGCGCTTCTTCTTTTGCAAGTACTTGCATAATGCGCGTTTGTTGAATTTTTAATTCTGGATAGGCTTCACACATTTCTTGAACTAAAAATGGTACGCATTCCGCAAAAAAACCAACCTTGGCATTTAATTTATAACCGTGGCGTAACGCGCGTCGAATAATACGACGTAGCACATAACCACGGCCTTCATTTGAAGGCGTGATTCCATCTAAAGTAAGAAACGAGGTAGAGCGAATATGGTCGGCAATAACGCGAATAGAATGTTGTGTAATATTATTTTCTTCAACACCAATAACTTTTTTAATACCGTTAATTAATCCACGAAATAAATCAATGTCGTAATTATTATGAACGCCTTGCATAACCGCGGCGATTCGTTCTAAACCCATTCCGGTATCAACCGAAGGTTTTGGCAATGGATTTAACGTACCGTCTGCTTGACGGTCAAATTGCATGAACACTAAATTCCAAATTTCAATGTAGCGATCGCCATCGGCTTCTTCTGAACCTGGAGGACCACCCACAACTTCAGGACCGTGATCGTAAAAAATTTCGGTGCATGGGCCGCATGGGCCGGTATCACCCATTGACCAGAAATTATCTTTCTCACCCAAGCGTGCGATGCGTTCAACAGGAATATGAATTTCTTTGGCCCAAATGTTATAGGCTTCGTCGTCTTCAAAATAAACCGTCACCCATAATTTTTCTGGTGGAAGCTGTAATACTTCGGTCAAAAACGACCAAGCAAATTGAATCGCTTCACGTTTAAAATAATCACCAAAACTAAAATTGCCGAGCATTTCAAAGAAAGTGTGATGACGTGCTGTATAGCCAACATTTTCTAAATCGTTGTGTTTACCACCTGCACGAACTACGCGCTGCGACGACGCCGCACGTTGATACGGCTTTTTTTCACGTCCTAAAAAAACATCTTTAAACTGCACCATACCTGCATTGGTAAATAGTAAAGTCGGATCATTCGCAGGGATTAATGAACTACTCGCGACTATTTGATGCGCGTGCTGTTCAAAAAAATGTAGAAACGCTTGGCGAATATCCGCCACCGTGGAAATTGTCCGGGTCATAAAAGGTATCCTGGAATGGAAAGCTTAAAGAAAAAGAAGTTTAATCGGCGGCGGCCTATTGTGTCGAGCTGGGCGCTCTAATCAATCGATTCAATCCAACCATCTTTTAACAATTGCTGCAATGAATAAGTAATTTCAGCACGCAAGAGCGGAAGTTCTAAGTCATACGTCACGGCCCAAACCTGCTCGTGTTGCATCATCGGTTCTTTTAACTGGATGGTGTTCAGCATTTGACTCTGCAATCCTGCAAAGCAACCCTGCTGATTGGTATCGTATTTTAAGACGACAACTTCATTGCCACGCCACTGCAACAATGTGCGATCTGCGATTTTAAATTGGCGCTCCATCCAATTTTTAAGCTCTTCCATAACTATCTCTAAAAATATCTGATTAATCTCAATCAATTTAGCAGCAAAATCGCTTGCAATTCTTTCATCGGTCGATAGACTATGCCCTCCAGATTGCCCAGCAGTCTGAGACGTCGAAGCGATGGTTGTTAGAAGTTAAGACATCGACGGATGAGAAAAAAGTGTTTATTGCGCCTGTAGCTCAGTTGGATAGAGTACATGACTACGAATCATGTGGTCGGGAGTTCGAATCTCTCCAGGCGCACCATATAAATCAAAGACTTACACCTCTTGTAGTTGTCCTCATAAAATCCAGAGTCACCAGAAAGTCACCACTACAAAAGAATTTATTGTTTTGCTTGAAGTAATGTACATGATCGATTTTTTTGGATTTGTATCTTCAAGTAAATTTTGTTCCGTACTTTGTCCTATACCAACTTTGAATTGAGTGTGCACAGAAAAATTCTATTGCAGGGTAGGAACTCCAACCATGGGTTTTTACCCATAGCTCGGAAATCTTATAAAAAATTTTGTTTCTACAAATTTCATCTTCATGTGGTAAGACTGAAATTGCGATTCGCTTAGTTTTTGCAGAACTAAAAATTTTTTCTTTGATGTGAGTATCTCTTTCTGCCATGCCCCAACCATAAAAAACTAAGTTTTCCGGCATGTCAGATAATTTTTCAAAAACTGTCTTCAAGTAATCGTTTTTTTTAATGCACTTTATCTTGTGAGAAGATTGGCCTTCCATAACAGTTAAACTGACTTTGTCATCGTTCAATTGTTTGTCGATAGTGTCTAAGAAATTTATGTCACCAGACTTTAATTTTTTTATGAAATCACCTTCCTGGTAATAAAACAAATTTCCGTGTGGAAAAACTAAAGTTGTTTTTTTAACATCTTTCCAATCGCTAGAAAACTTATCATTTAAAAACCTTAGGCCTAAATAGTTGCCAGGTCTAAAGCCATCATTCATACATTCAGATTTATTTAACATAGAGCTATAAACTACGGTATCGTAATTAAGGCAGCAAACAACTTTGAAATGCATTAAAAATTCACTCATTGCTTTTAGCTTACCGCCATCCTGAATTTTTTTAATATTCAATATTAAAATTTTTTGAAATATTCGTTTAATATTTTTTAAGTAATTTTCTATTTTTTCAATTGAGTGAGAAGCAGTATCATTATATTTTTCAGATTCAAGAAAACTTATGATTTCTTCAAAGTCCATTGTAAATTTCGCAATAAAAAAATGAAGTTCGTCTTTAGATAAATGTGCTTTAGCTTGTTCAAAAATATTAGGATAAGAAAAACTTTGTGATATATGAATACTTAAGCCGTTTCCAGCGACTAAGCCAGCACGTTCATACTTATCTGCAATTTCCGCCCAATCCTTGACATAGAAATCCACACGACTCTCCTTAAGTGGCTTTGAATAGCCTGCCTAAAAAGAGTAGTAGACTCATTAAACATTTAAAAAATATCAATTTGCTTTTACAAACTCTACATGGATACGTCGTGCATTTTCACTTTTGATTGTTTCGTTCAATAAATTATCATTTGCTACTTTTTGAAGCTCAAAGGGGTTAAACACTCCAAGATGTTTACCCAACAATTCAAGCGCGCGAGTTGCGCCCGTTGCATTAAATTTATATTCACCAGTAGGTAAACCTTCAGCATCACAAACCGGTTCTGCTTGCAAACAACGATCTGCGACAACTTTTAAACTCTGCAAAACGTAGTCAGCATTAATTTGTGTTCGTTGCTGTTGTTCGGTTTGTGCTTTTTTAATCGCCATAGAAACCCTATTTTTTCCTAGCAGTGCTGGTCCGATTTTGTCCGCGTTGTTTGCGCTATAGCCTGCACGCTTAGCGGCTTGCGTTGCATTTAAATCAATTAAATACTCATCAACAAACCGCTGCTGCCTTGGCGTTAAATTTTCTCTGAAGTGCGCCCCCATATGTTTTTAAATGGCCTTATATGATTGGTATATTATAAAGGTGTACACATAGCGGGTACCCAAAGCAGAAAAAACACCTTGACTGGTACGAATAGCGACCACAAACATTCCAGAACTTAACTTTTTTTGCATCATTGGTACGAATAGCGACCTCATTGGTACACATAGCGAGTACATAAAAAACCATGTTGTCATCTTCTATCTCTCAATGTGATTTATACTTTTTAATAAAATAATTATAACAATTGCCATTTCTTTGAAGGGAACTTAGTGGGTTGAACTTCAATTTTTCCTTTGCAATCATCAATTGGCTGCCACGTTATAGCAAAAAGAGAACATCGATTTCTTCCTCCTTGTCTGGTCTGCTCAATAAAACCAAATGCTAATAACTTTTTGAGTGAAGCATTTAACGTGCCCTGAGACCTCCATTTCTTTTCACGCATCAAAGTCCAACTTGCAGAAAGATCACCATTATTGAATCCGTGATATTGAGCAGTAATATCAACTAAAAGTTTTACATCCCAACCCCTCAGTTGTAAGTAGTTCTGACTTTTATAAACAGCATGAGGTATTCCAATAAATTGACCTTTATCTTTCTTTCCTCGTGCTTTAGATCGATTAGTAGTTGGCATCTTTTTTACCTCACTTGAAAACCAGCTCGCACTGGCAATGCGGATGCCTTTTCAAGGGTTTTTGCGAGGGTTAATTTCGAGGATAAAATCTGAGGGTAGTCCTGTCCTATCCTATGTAAGACTTCTTGCGATATTGTCCCAATTTTTTGGGGGCGACCGTTTTGCTTTGCGATTTGCCGTAATAAATAACAACTTCTTTCACCTTTTAAGTGATTTCTTTCAGGCCATTGATTATCTAATGGGCAAATAGGCGCCGAGCAAAAATTAAATTTCGGGCATTCGTGAGCTGTGTTATCTTTCATATGCTTTTTCTCTTGTGGAAAAGTGAGTTGCTCTTAGCGAATGCCAAAAGCAACTTTGTTGAGGGGAAGAATCAATCGGTGATTAAATTTCGCGGTTCAATTGATCGATTGATTCTTTCGTTTTCGATGCCAAGCACTTCATCTGCATAGGCTTGACCTTCCGTACCAGCCCATTCAATACACTCATCCGTTAATGCATATGTCGTATACGTAGCATTGCGCTGCACAGGGTCTTTTGTATTTTTCTTTAATTCCATGGAATAAATATCCCATCGATGTCTTTTTCTTAAATAATGGATGTAAGCTGCTAACCGATAAGAGCCAATCGATAAATCAATTATGTGATGGTCTACTATTTGGCCACGCAATAAACGCGCAACGACACGGCCAGCCAGAGAATTCTTTTTTGGATAAGAAAAATTTAAATGCATGTGCTTATCGCTCCCGCCTGACTAGTTGAAGTGCGGGATTGCTGTGCAAAATATTTTTCTAACTCGGCAAGGTCATAACGAACAGCTTTGCCAAGTTTGATAAAGGGAGGGCCTTCACCACGCATACGCAGGTTTTGCCAATGACGCGGGGAAGTGTCTGTCATTTTTGCCAATCGACGTTCATCGACAAGGCGGGGGGAAGTTAAATTTGCAGAAGAAGTTAAATCATAGTGGTTCATGGATGCACCTATTGTCATGGAAAACTCAGGTGCATCTTTTTCCATTTAAGCTTTAATGATTTTCTACTACGGTTTAGTGCAAGCCACTTCACCCTACTTCCCTGTCTTACAGCTACATTTGCTGAAAATTAAACATGTAATTTTAAAGGCTTTAAAATGGCATCAAAAAATATTTGCAATAATTCAGACTTTAATCACGAAAAAAGATTGAAACTTTTTGCATGGTTAGCCACAATCTTGAGTTTAATAGTAATTGCTATATATATTGGTTTCTTTAATTATCATAAAATTCCCATATCCAAAGACGCATCCACCTGGGGACAACTCGGCGATTTTTTTGGTGGGATTTTAAATCCAATTTTTGGATTTACATCTTTAATTGCTTTGCTTTATTCCATCAATTTTCAAGTAAAAGAATTGAAATTGTCACGGGTGGAAGTTGCAAAGACCTCTGAAGCTTTGGTTGAACAACATAAGACAATGAAAATTCAGAATTTTGAAACAACCTTCTTCAGTTTGATTAAATCTTTTCATGACAGTAAAGAATATATAAGATTTGGCCAAAAAAATTCCGACCCAAAATTTCCATACTTTGGAAATAATGCTTTTACAGCGCACTTTAGAAAAACATACTTTATAAATGACGTAGCATACAAAAAAATGCCAATACTAGATGCTATAAAGATATTTGAGGATGAGTTTATAACAGAAAAGAACTCGGGAAGTAATTTGAAACCTTATTTTCAGCATTTATATTTTATACTTGAATATTTACAAAAAAGTAAAATAGAAAATCAGGATTTTTATGCAAAAATTATTTATTGCCAACTTTCACAAGAAGAGCTTTTCTTCATTTTGCTTTATTTTATATCTGAACAATCTAGCCATGAATTTAAAAGCATAATCATTCGTTATCAATTTTTAGAAAATCTTCCAGAGTTAATTCCAAACACTGATGAATTTGAGAATTACATGCAACAACATCTAAAAGAATCTATTAGAAAATTTCCTAATGTATATAATTTATAATTCTTGTTATTCTTAAAATAACTTCAGAACGATTTAGGCTTGCATGAAATCCATCTTGTTTAATCCAGTAAAGTTTTTTTTGTTCTGGATCATATTTTTCAACAATACAAGTTCTATCATTTTGAATTAAGTCATCAAATAAAGTATTTTTATTCAAACTTACATTTTTTGATACTGTATAACGAATTGATTCTAATATGGCCTTATTTAACTCATCTGCTCGCATACGGATTTTTGAAAAGATTGTTTCATCATAAAACAATAAGTTATTATTCTTTGCATTCTTAACAATAGGAGCCAGTGTTTTTAGATAGTCTTCTGTTTTTAAGATTTCATCTTTAAGAGCACAAAGATGTTTTTTGCAAATATTTAAGTGAGGATAAACATATAGTTGGGAATTCAAATATATAGGCTTTAACTGCTTTAAAAAAATACAGTCTGCAATTATCAACTCTTCAATGTCATAATGAAGCAACTCGAAAAAACCTCTACTTCCTTTTCTACAAGCTGCCTCAATGTCATTTTTAGCTGAAGTAGTTTCCATCTGCATTTTTGGATCGTTCAAATCTGGTAAAATTTTAAGTTTTTCAGCTTTCAGCAGAGTCATTTTCAATTTATCTAAAGAGGCATTCCAAAAATCAGTCTGATTAGAAAAATTATTTTGCATAAATTGCAAAAAAGCCTGGTGATATTTCAAATTAGCAAAATTTTCTAAACTCATTCTTATTTGAAATTCTTCAAGCTCATATATTGGGGGGTGGTTATATTGAATATGAAGATTCACATCATTTAATTTAACTAATAACTGTATTTTTTTATGGAGATGCAAACGTAAAATATATTCTTCAGTAAATTCTTCACCATAAGTTTGGCGCCACTTCTTAGAAAGGTCAGGCAAGGTAAGATACGGCAGCTCAGGAATAAGATTTTTTATAGGTTTTTGGCTTACTTTATCTTCATCTAACATTCGTTAATTTATCCTAGTCATTCCCCAAATGACTTAATCATACCTCCAACTATTTTGATTTTAAAAGCGTTGTTAAACAAATTATTTTTGGTGTGCAATTATTCGCACACGTATTAATTTTCGCGATGTTTCATCATGCTTTTATGTGCTTCTGTGTGGCGCTGAGTGCAATAACTTCCGCCGTCTCACCCAACCCCGCCAAGCCCAGTAATTTTTTTCCATGGTCTTCTAGTGCGGTGCGAACGTGGTTTTCTCCAAACCGTGCATAGACTGCTGTCGTTGATTGGCTCGAATGATTTAAGACGCGGCCGATTAAATGCAAACTATTTCCTGATTGTGCAAGCCAACTTCCAACGGTTCTACGTAAGTCATGCAAGCGTACGTCTTCAACTTCTGCTTCTTTTCGAACACGACGCCACGGTTTATCAATATTGACGAGATGATGGCCTTCTTTTAATCCAGGGATAATATAGGGATTACCTTCTAAAATCGGTGTATTGCGTAAAACTTCGAGTGCCGCTTGACTGAGAGGAATGTAGTGCGTTCTATCGGCCTTAGTTTCAGGTATTTTTAATTCTTGCCGATGCCAATCAACATGTTGCCATTCAGCGCGTAGAATTTCCGCTTTTCGTGCGCCGGTTAATAAGTACAACCACAAAGCTTGTTTTGCATAAAGGTTGCTTTCGTTATCAATCGCTTTGGCAAGCTTCGGTAATTCTTCTGGCGTTATCCATCGATCCCTTTTTTTCTCTTTGTACGATTCAATACCAAAAGCTGGATTTTTCATACCATCGGGTAGAAATCCCCATTGGCTTGCAAGATTAAACATTTTAGAAATTAGTGCGACGACTCGATTGGCTTCGTAGGGATATTTCGTACCAATTTTTGAATGCAGGTGTGCCACGTCTGAATGACGAATATTTGCAGCTTTTAGATTTCCCCATTTTGGAAGTAGATATCGGTTGATGCGTTGGGCATCGGTTTCCCAAGAACGTTTTTTTGGTTTGGCGTATCGTTCTATGTAGTGCTCGCACAACTCTTTCACGGTTTCACTTTTTCTTTTGTCTTGAATCATTTCCAATGGATCAATTCCATCTCGAATCTTAACCAGATAACGACGCGCGTCTTCTTTGGCCTTGTCGAGTGTCATAGACCCAAAGGTGCCAAGAGACATAAGTCTTTTGCGACCATTGAAGCGGTAGGAAAGAATAAAAGATTTACGCGAAGGTTTATCACCAACCTTTGGAAAGATGCGCACACCAAAACCGGAAATGACTTCGTCCCAAATTACGCAGCGGCTTTTTCCATCGCCTTGATAAATGGCAGCATCAATAACTCGTTTTGTGAGAGCCATACATAACCTCAATCCTGTTTTATAAAAAGACTAAAGTGGTGACTTTCTTCTGGAGTCACCACAAAGTCACCAGGAAGGAGAGTTTATGAGGTAAAACAAGGTAAGTAAATAGTAGATAAAGTACTGTTTTTATAGGGTTTTATGAAAATCATGATGATGCAAGAAACCAGGGTTCTGTGACTACGAATCATGTGGTCGGGAGTTCGAATCTCTCCAGGCGCACCATTAAATTTTACGTTTTTTATGCTTTTCCAAATTCTCTAGTTTTTTTCTAGAGACTCCGGCTTGTGCGCTGCTTGTTTTTCTGTCTTATCACTTTTCACTAAATATTTTGGATCTTCTTTAGAAGCCGTTATTTTTTGACTTTTAATTTTGATATCTGAAGTAACTTTCTTAACAACTTTCCCCTGCGTTTCTCCTTGTGAAGTATTCCAAGATACTTTGTCGCCTTTTTTAAATGTTTTACCTTTGCTCATAAAAAAATCCTCATAGATTTCCCAACTGAACAACAATTTCTAGTTTTTTTATATTAGTTCTTCTGCTGGTTAGCGCACATGCAAATCTAAAAGAACTTATTTATGTTTCTTAAAAATTTACTATTTATTGCAAATTAGTTGAAGATTCCCATGGTTGCAATGCAACAATCTTTAGTACTTCACCCGTTTTTTTATCCATAATTGCTGTAAGATTCTCATAGGGTGCTTTTACCGCAAGGAAACCCACTTCTACACCCATATATTTTTTTTCGAGATTTTTAATTTTATTTTTTTGCGATGGATTAAAAGAATGTAAATCAGATATTGATGCAATATGCGATTTCACTGTTTTCAATTCACTTTTATATTCCACATAATATTTTGGCAAAAAAGGTAAATCATCCCCGCCATTTAATGCGCTGAACATTAGTTCAGAACGCTCTTCGGGATCGTCGGGTAATTTTGCTGCAATTATTCGGTATCCAAAAATTGGGTTTCTTTTAAATTGCTCGTTACTTACTTGCTCAAATTTTTCTGGCGTTAATTCTTTGGCTTGAACTAAATCAAATCGATCTACATTGAATACCAAATAGGCGGGTCGACTTAGATAAACGGTATACACACCATAAAACAAAGCACTCAGTTGAATAAGTGCCACAATGCACAAATCCCATTTCAATTCTTTCTTTTTTGGGTTGTAAATAATAAAAGTAATTAAAGGTCCAAGCGTGACATCGACAGCTAGGATAATCCAAAAAATGGTAAAGACGTTTGTGGCGCGATCTAGTGGAGGTGGATACCAAACACCAAATACTAACGCACTGAATATCAGTGCAATAATTAAACAAATACCAAGATGAATGGATGCCGCGCGAAGTCGAATCATAGTGATCTCAGAAATTGGAGAATATAATTTTGGAGAGTAGAACCACTAAAAAAGTAGTCCTACTTTCATGAGAAATCCAAGTATGAAGAGATAAAAATTAGAAGGTCGTTATAACCGACTGAAAATCAATCAAAGCTGATGAATAAAATCATTTTCATCCATGCCATATACAGCCATAATCGCTTCTTGATACTCCCGTCTATTGACTCCTAATAAACGTCCAATCGTTAAAGAAAAATCTTTTAGTTCTTCAGATTTCATACACGTTAGACCAAAGCTGCTACAAAAATTTTTGTAAATGTTTTTAAGATGTTTATGCTCAGCTTCAGATTTTTGGTAAAAGCTTGCAAAGAACACGCTGAATAATACATTAAGCGATACACAATCTACATCAAGCTTGGTTAAAAACAATTCTAACGATGATGATAAAAAGTAGTTTTTTGGCATCCACAAAATCCAATCGCCAAAAATAATACATATTAGATGTTCATCAAATTTGGCTTTAAATTCTTCAAATGATTTTTTTTCTTCTTTCTGAAAATAATAAGGCTGGATAACTATTGAAGGTGCTGGCATATTATTTAAAACTTTTAATGCCCAGCTCGAAAGATATTCTTGACCTACAATAGCGATCGTTATATTTTTATTTGATTCTGAAACATCAAATGATTTAGAATTTTTAACAACAATTTTTTTAGTATTCTTTATTAATACATTCGGCAAGGAAGTCATATCATTCAAATTAATCTTGAGAGCTTCTGCCAAGTTAGGATCTTGAATAGATTGATTGATTTCAAACTTTAATTTTATTTTATTTTTAGATTTTTCCTGCTGTATAGCACCAAGCATAGCAATCTCTTTAATAATCACTTTACATTGTTGCGCTCTAATTCGACTTATTTCGATTCCAGAATTATGAGCGGGAGCAGTTATCTCAGTAAATTTAAGATCACTTGGTATCAAAGATGAAGAATCAACCATCTTAGGTAATAAATTTTTCTTTACGCGCTCATCCAAATCATCTTTTACAAGATAATTCATCGTCCAAGCAGCATTTCCAAATTCAAAATGATTTCGATCAGAAAAATCTAAATTAAATCGTTCCAACAGAATAGGTAAATTTTTTAACTCTTCCCCTTGCCAGAAAACTTGCGTTTCAAAGGCTGAATGAAACTTATCTGAGTTGGCACGAACAGAATGAAAATTTATATTTTTTGCATTATGGTTTAAAGATTTCAAACTTAATGCCGAAAAATAACCACCACAGTAAGAAATCATTGGAACAGTCGTCGATTTTTGAAAAACGTCTGACATAATAAACATTTTTTGACCGGAAACTTTTCCAAAATTTGACAAAATACGATCAAAACCTGCGCAATATTGAAACACATCAGAACTTTCAAAGTCATTTAGTAGATTAATCGCTTTAATATTTGAAAAGGATTGATCTTGTATTATTTTCCAGGAACCAGTTTGATTTATCCATTGACATAATTTTTTCTGATCAAATGTAGTTTCATCTTTTAAAAAAGCATCTTCTAACACAAAAATTTCAGTTTCTTTTCCATTTTTGCGAAAATAATCTTTAGGTAAACTATCAATAAAATAATTGCCAAGCAAAATAGTCATATCATCAGAGGTTGGATTAAGCTTCTTTAAATACTCATCAATTTGATTTATATCTAGCACATGATATAAAACTTCAAACTTAGGGGTATATTTAAAATCTTTCAAACGTTCCTGAATATGCTCGACGCTTAAAGCACTTTGGTCAGTAATATAAAAAGAAACTTTAATGTCTTGAAAAATAGGTAAAAAAGCTTTCAAATATCGGATAACATTTTCACTCAACCGACCATGACCTGAACCAAGTTCAATAATACGAATGTGCGAGCCTTCGATTAAAAGATTATTATTTTTTAAGTCTATAACAGCGGCTGCAATTAATTTTGCGTATTTTTGACCCACACTATAATTTGAAGAAATGGCATTCGGAGTAACATGTTTGTCGAATGTCTCAATACCTTTAGCTTGGTAGTAGGTATTACTAATGGACCAGATTTTAGATTGCGAGAAAGGTACGAGTGACTGTGTGTTTTCTGTAAGTTCGACATCAGATTTAGATAATGAAACCATTGGATTGCCCTGCTGCAACAAATAAGGATGACGGTTAGAATCGCAGGGCTAAAACTTTCTATCTAGGATGAAATAGCGGTGTTACGTAGTGAAGCGTTATTTAATTTTTCAACGTGTTGTTACTA
Organism: Pseudomonadota bacterium; assembly: GCA_040386355.1. GTDB lineage: Bacteria > Pseudomonadota > Gammaproteobacteria > Pseudomonadales > UBA6940 > JAZKFP01. The sequence goes on from JAZKFP010000050.1 coordinate 55,675, forward strand.
TCCGTTTTTCTTAAACATTAAACCCGGCAGTTAGCAGGACGAAATTGGCTTTCAACAGTTCCCGATGTGCAATTCCAATTAATTTGTGTGCCAGGCAATAGTGTGGATAAATCTGCTGGAACAGGCGAAATTAAAACCGTGTTTTCACCGTCGGGTAATACAGATGTTTTATAAGTAATAGTTATTAATCCAGCATCGTCACTCGTTATTGAATCCACATTTAAATTTTCACTTAATTCTGAAGTATTCATTAGAGTCGCACTGATGGCGTTACAGCTTGCTAAATCATCGCATCGCATACTACCAGGCCCACGCGCCTGAAATGTTTCAACAATCGCAAGCTTTAATGCACCTGACATAATTAAACCTTCGGATACTTTTGCTCGAATTGTATATTCCTGATAAGTGGGCATTGCGGCTGCAGCCAGAACTCCAATAATTGCTACTACTATCATTAATTCAATTATCGTAAAACCTTTTTGGACTAGTGGCTCAATCATAAAAAAATTCCTTTAAAGTTTTTTAGAATTTTCCATGGGACAGCAAATAAAAACCTTCCTATTTGAAGAATAATCGTTAATAAAAAAACTCATGAGAGGTAAGTCACATTGGTACAAGATTAATTATCAAACCACAAGATATAAAAAAACCCGTGTAACTTACATTACACGGGTTGGTATTATTAATTAATTATTATGTGCGGCAAGAAGCTGGACGAAATTTTTGCTCAACTGTTCCTGTATTGCAAGTCCAGTTAACTTGTGAGCCGGCACTCGCTGCTGCATTTAAAGCTACGCTTGGGACTAAAAGAACTGTGTTTGCTGTTGATGGTACAACACTAGCGTTATAAGAAATTGTAACTGTACCTGCATCTGACACAACAATTGTATCAACATTTCGAGTAGCAGCCATTTGTGAAATACCCAATGTTTGACATGCAGCGGTCATTGGTGAACATGTCATTGTAGATGGACCTCTGCTTTGAAATGTTTCAATTAATGCCGTTTTAACTGCCGCGCTTAATACTAAACCTTCAGATACTTTTGCACGAATGGTGTAATCCGAATACGCAGGAATAGCAACTGCAGCCAAAATACCAATAATTGCAACCACGATCATTAATTCGATTAATGTGAAACCTTTTTGGATTTGTTTCATTTTCATAATAAATTCCTCAAATAACTTCAGGGGGGTCTTTGGGGTGAAACTGTGCACATGCACGAACTCAAGGTAAGTAATAGCAAAGCGCGAGCCAAGTCATAAAAATTATTTAAGGCGTTGTTTTTTAAGGAACAATATTTTCAATATAATTTTTTTGTACGATTGGAAATAAAAAATTAAGAGCGGACTTGTCAGGATGTGACAAAGTTGTCAGGTAAGAACGACGTTTTGTGTCAGGCAGTATTATCCAGCTAATTTCTAAAATGGATTAAACCTATTTTATCAGTTGCCATCTTGCTTCAATGGTATCGGCGGATAAATCAGCTCCACAATCCCATTCAATAAAATATTTTCCATTTTTAACTTTTTTAAAATTTTTTAGTTCCTTTAATGGCAAGAAAACTTCTGATTCCAGATAATGCGTTATATTAAACAATCCAGATCGAGCGTCTTCTGAGGTTACATGCAATGTAAAATCATCTTTTGGAATAATGTGCGTAATAATCATTGATTCATACCAAGCTTATTTGTTCAGCAAATTTAAGCATTTCAAATAACTCTTCTTAAGTACGTTATTTTTGATAAAAAATAGGAAAACATAATTCTTAGATTTCTAAATCAGTCATCGAATTTGAACCGTATCTGGTCTTAACCAAATCGGCTCAAAATTATTAGCAGTAATAATATTTTTGTTTTGCCATTCTGTTCTAGCTAAAATTAAAACATCTTCTGATTCAATGGTTGAAGAAATCTCTTCATGATTTAGCGTTTCAAACGAATGATTTTCAGAATTAATTGAATAAATAACCGATTTTTTTTCTAGTAAAATTGCAGGAGATAATAATGCTGCTCCACTGCCAAAAATAATTGAGCTTTCATTTTCCAATAAAATGGATTCAATTTTCCATTCTGACAAAGGTAATGCTTGTTCAATTTGCAAAATCTCAACGCGATTCTTATCAAATCGATAACCGGCGTAATAAATTTCATTCATGCGCGCATCCATTGCAACATACACTGCATGACAACCTGTTAAACGATGTGCTTTATGCGCTAAGGCTTTTAAAGAAGAAATTGCAATCATAGGTCGATTTAATGAGAACGATAAACCTTGCGCAAATGCACACGCAATACGAATACCGGTAAACGCACCTGGGCCCGCAGCGACTGCAATAACCTCAATATCATTCAACGAATAATTATGTGCATCTAACAATTCTTGCAACATCGGTAGTAAAACACGCGCCTGACCTTTACTCTCTAGTGAAATTCGCTGATCGCACCAATCATCACTACCAATCGCCACAGAACAAGAATTTTCAGACGCATCAATTGCAAGAATCATATTAAGAATTCAAAAACTATTAGAAAGGAAAAATTAGAGGAACCTGCAGCGGATTAAGATTTTGTTCAGAGGCAAGGCAAAAAATTATGCAGAAGCGCAGTTTACTCAAAAGTAAATGAGCATTCTAAGTAATTTTTTAACGCAGCATATGAGCAAAATAAAATCCGCCTCAAATAAAAAAAGCTCCTTGGGAAGGAGCTTGATTCTAATGGATTTTCCAACCCATCACTATCGCTTTTAGCTAAAGAGCTTCAACCAGTGAAGCACTCTAATTTGCGATGTATTTTTAGCTAGCTTTTTGCTCGCTTGACATCGGCATCATTGGTGAACGTTTTACTTTCGATGCGCGTGGTTTACGAGCAGCTTTCATTTTACGAACCGCAGTTTTTGCTTTGGTTTTTGTAGAAGCTTTGGTTTTTTTTGGTTGTGACTTTTTTAATTTAGCTACTACTTTTTTTGCTTTTGCAGCAACTGCTGGACGGCCACGTTTTGCCGTTTTTACCTTTTTAACAGCCGCTTTTTTCGCTGCTGGTTTTTTAGCTGCTTTTTTTACAACTTTCTTAGCAGCTTTTTTGACAGTCACTTTTTTAGCTACTTTCTTAACGCTACGTTTAGCAACTGCTTTTTTAGCCGCTAATTTTGTTTTAGCTACTTTAGCTTTTGCAGCCTTAGGTTTTTTC
>JAZKFP010000050.1:58960-66929 GCA_040386355.1 Pseudomonadota bacterium
GGTTTTGCTTTGCTCGCGATTTTACGTTTGGTAGTTTTCTTAACTGCTGCCCCTTCGACAGTCGCTTTTTTTGCTCTCGGCATCTTCGTCTACTCCTCAGTGGTACTGATTTATGGGGAGCAATAAACTCCCTATTTCAACTAAAAAAGTAGCACAAAAGATTTTTTGTCTAGAAAAAAAACCGAAATTTTTATATTTTTTTTAATAAAAATATGATTTTTTTCTTTAAGAGGCATTTTATGCGTCAAAATTCGTCACATTACGCCGTAATTGGTTCATCAAAATTCGACGCGTGAAAAATTATTTTGGTTGTAAAATTTCTCGTAAAGTATTCGCTACATCTCCAACAGATTGTTCACCATCAATAGAAGTGAAGATTAATGGATGCGATGCGAACGCAGTTTTTGCTGAGAGCGCTTTATAAAACTCAACCAGTGGTAGTGTTTGTTTTGCGTAGATTGACAATCGACCACGCACGGTTTCTTCTCGATCATCTTGACGTTGAATTAACTTTTCACCTGTTTGATCATCAACACCAGAAACTTTTGGTGGATTATGTTCAATATGATAAATACGACCCGATGCTTCATGAATACGACGACCTGACAAACGACGCACAATTAAATCGTCTGTGACTTTGATTTCAATAACAAAATCGATTTGTATGCCTTGATCTTGCAGGGCTTGCGCTTGCGGGATCGTACGTGGAAAACCATCTAGTAAAAATCCGTTTTCACAATCAGGTTGTGATATGCGCTCTTTTACTAAAGCAACGATTAATGCATCAGAGACTAATTCTCCGCGCTCCATAATAGATTTTGCTTGGATTCCTAGCTCGGATCCTTCACGCACAGCAGCCCGCAGCATGTCTCCAGTTGAAATTTGTGGAATAGTACCCAGCTTACAGATTACTTGCGCTTGTGTGCCCTTACCTGCGCCAGGAGGACCTAATAAAATAACTCGCATTGCACAACTCCCTCAGACTTTTCACGAGAAAGGCTGAACGATACACAGGTCAACTCATTGAAACAAGGCTGAATTTATCGCACAGCTTTTCAATAGTCTTGTGGAGACTCTTCATCCGATCGTTTTTGAATCGCTTCTTGCAGTTGTTCAAATAATACTTCTAACTCAGGCGGCCACACTTCTTTTGAATCAGGATCTTGTCGAATCTTTTGCAAAGCGCGTAACGATTTACGACCTAAATCTAAATTTTCCATACTTTGAGCTGTCATTAACGCCCATAACATAGCGCGAGGTTGCGAAGAAAAACGATCAATAAAATTCTCTACGAGCTGCTGTTGAAAGTTTGCCGAAGTTTTCTTCAGTGCACGTTCCGCATCGATATAACTCATCACAGTTGCCGCATCATTGGGCTGTAATTGCGCAGCACGTCGATACGCATCACGTGACCATTCAGGCGCATCAATTACTTGAAGGATCGAAGCTAATAGCATCCATGCTTTGGCATCGTAAGGATGCTGATGCACATGCATACGAAGTAAGTCGATAATTTTATTTACAGGTTGGCTCACCAATGGTGGTTGAAATTGGCCTGATTCTACTGCGTTAATAATCGCCGGTTCTGAATCTCGCCAGGTATCAAACTGTTGCCAATAGGCTTGATCAAAGAATTGATAGTTAAAAATAACAACAGATAAAAGCAACGCAATACCAATACTGATTTGATAAGGACGGGATTTCATAGCAAAACTATGAGTTGTATTTGCTTGCACTGCAGCATCTTGCAATAAGTTTCGCTCCAAATCTTGGTGCAATGCCTGTTGTAATTCAGAGTCCGCCTCAACAATCGCACGCTCTTCTGTGAACTCCTGTTTTCGATCCTCAAAAATATTGGCTAAAGAATTCACAGGTACGTCGTCTAAATTATTTTTATTAACTAATTGCTGAAAGATGCGATCATAAGACCGATTAATTAAAAAGCCTACTAACAATATAGCAATGAGTGCGAGCATTAAACCGGATACTGTAGACGTCATGAATCCGAATTCCTTTTAATAGCAGATGAATCTTGCATCAAAGTGAGTAGTTTTTCTTGTTCAATAATCGACAGAGGTTGATCACTGACTTGCAAGTGATTTGAATTTTTGCGAAAAAATAAAACCATTGCGAAAATAACAAACAATAAAATACTTGCCGGCAATGCCCAAAGAATGATGGTTTTAGAAGTCACCGGTGGACGATAGGTTGCAAAATTTCCATATCGATCAACGACATAATCAACAATTTCTTGTTTATTTTTATTCTCTCGAATCATTACATACACCCGATTACGAATATCTTTAGCAATCGGCGCATTTGAGTCCGCAACATTTTGATTTTGACATTTTGGACAACGCAACTCACGAGTAACTTCCGCAAAGCGCTTATTTTGCTCCGGATCTTCAAATTCATACGCATCTAAAGCAAAGCCTGCCCTTGGAATAATTACGAGACAGATTAAGATTATTTTTCTAAAAACCATATGAAAATTAACGTTTTGCATTTTTATCAGCTTTTTTGTCAGCATGAGTTATACCCGTAACGAATGAGTTTTAAGTGTTCATCATGATCTTTTGTTTCGCTCACTGTGTTGCCTGCTCGAACGCGTCACAGCGTTCTTGCTGCGTAAAGCTTTTGCTACGCAGCGTCAAGGCGTCGTGTGATCGAAAAAAAATCTTCATGCTTCACCATTGCATTTAACCTAAAACTCATTCGTTACGGATATTCCATCATTGTTGTTTAATAAGGGTTGAAGGATATCTCGCCACACTCGTTCATCGACTACACCAATATGCCGTCCAACAATTTTTCTTTCTGCATCGATCACAAAAGTTTCTGGCGCGCCATACACTCCGAGTTCCATACCAATTTCACCGGTTGAATCCAGAATATTTAAAAAAAAAGGATTACCAAATTGCTGAAGAAAATTTTGTGCAGCTTGTGGATCGTCTTTGTAACTGATGCCGTAGATTTTTACACCTTGATCGGACAATTGTTTTAAGTACGCGTGTTCGACGCGACATGTTGGACACCAGGTCGCCCAAACATTAATAAGTGCCGGTCCGGTAATATCGTTACCTGTTATAGATTGGATTGGAGATTGAGCCTCGGTTTCAATGCTGGACACAGGTAGTAACTGCGCTAAAAAATTCGGTAGGGTTTTACCCACTAATGCAGATGGTAAATCACGTGAAGCAGTTTGCATTCCAATGTATAAAATAAAAAATAAGCCAAGACATAAAAGTAAAGGCAAAATCACAATCCAACGCGCAGCGCCTTGTTGATGTTTTACTAAGGTACGATTTTTAAAAGCAGAATTTTTTAGCGTATATTTTTTAATAGGCATTTGCTTTCTCTTCATCTAACAAAATTTTCGAAGAGGCTTTACGGTAATATTGAGAACGATAATATCGCGGATCACTAACCGCTATTATTGCAGCAAAAGCCATTATTAATGCGCCCCCCCAAATCCAACGAATAAAGGGTTTAACATGGACACGTAAAGTCCATTTATCGCCTCGGTTATCACCCATCGCAACATAGATATCACGAAAAAATCCTGCATCGATTGCAACTTCTGTCATGACAGAATCACGTACTGGATAAAATCTTTTTTCAGGAAATAACCATATTATTTTATTTTCATCCAACTCCTGGATAGAAACTTTAGCTCGAGTAGATTGATAGTTTTTACCAGAGATATTAATCACTTCATCTAATCGAACACTGAAAAAATCTAATTGTATTTTTTGACGCTGTGAAAATAACAGATCTTTTTCCACACTAAATAAGCTTGTCATTGTCACACCAATAACCATTACTGCCAAACCAAAATGCGCTGTGTGCATAGCCCATTCACTGCGTGGTAACCCATAAAAAGACAAGCCTTTTTTAGTACGCACACGACCACGCTGTACAATGTCTTCAACAATTCCAACCACGACAGTCAGCGCCAAAGTTACACTAATCCAAGCAGATAACTTCATTAAGTCTGGCTTGATCCAAGTCGAAAAAAAATGTGGGATAATGCCAAGAAATAATACGGTTAATAAAAAACCAATAACAAATCGTCGTAGCGCTAATTTTATTAATGACACCATACGATGACGTTTCCAATGAACCGTTGCAGCAACACTTAAGAAAAACAACGCCGCTAACGTTAATGGAACAAACATTTGATTGAAATAAGGTTCTCCTACGGAAAACGTACCCCATTCAAAAACATCACTCATCAATGGAAACAATGTTCCAATTAAAACGACAAGGGCTGCCAAGGCTAAAATTACATTATTAATTAATAACCAAGCCTCTCGCGATGGCCAAGTGTATAAACTCACCACTTTTAATTGATGCGCACGCCATGCATACAGTGCTAAAGATCCGCCGATCGATAAAAATAATAATCCCAAAATAAAAACGCCACGTGTTGGATCAGCAGCAAATGAATGTACAGAGGTTAAGATTCCACTCCGAACTAAAAATGTTCCCAACAAACTTAATGAGAAAGCAAGAATAGCGAGTAATACGGTCCATGATTTAAATACACCGCGTTTTTCAGTGACAGCAAGGGAATGTAATAATGCTGTTCCCACTAACCACGGCATAAAAGACGCATTTTCAACCGGATCCCAAAACCACCAACCGCCCCAACCTAATTCGTAATACGCCCACCAACTTCCTAACGCAATTCCAATGGTTAAAAATATCCATGCGAGTTGAGTCCATGGCCTGGTCCAACGCGCCCATAATGTGTCAAGACGACCTTGAATCAATCCAGCAATCGCAAATGCGAATGCAACCGAAAAACCAACATATCCCATATACAACATCGGCGGATGAACAATTAATCCAAAATCTTGCAATAGTGGATTTAAATCACTGCCATCCAACGGCATATTCACAAATGAACGATCAAATGGATTTGAAGTTGCCAGAATAAAAAATAAAAACCCGACCAAAACTAAATGTAACACTGAAAGCACTAACGCTAAAAAATCAGGCAATAGTGTTTTGCTAAACTGTGCAACCGCCGCTGTCCAACCCGCCAAAATTAATACCCACAATAAAAGTGATCCTTCATGACCGCCCCAAATTGCAGATAAACGAAAGTACCAAGGTAATTGTGCGTTGGAAGTTTGAGCGACGTAAGTTACTGAAAAATCATTAGTGAAAAATGCCCAACCCAAACATAAAAATGAAATAAATAAAATACCGCAGACAAGCAGTGCCAACGGTTTTGCCATGAGGATTGCTGAATGCGACCACGCTTGTAGGCTGGCTTTAGCATTTCCTAAGCCAATAAACACTGAGCCGGCTTGAGCCAAACTCAATAACAAAGCAATTATTAAACACAATTCACCAAGTTCTACGATCACGTAGCGTCTGCCTCTGTATGATATGAAAATGTATTATGTGGCGAAGTATTTGAGGGTAGCGCCCATCGTGGAAATACTTCGACTGCACGATTGTCAGCTTCAAAATCGCCCAGCCTATATCGATGGTATCCAGCAAACGCAATCATCGCTCCATTATCTGTGCAGTGATGTAACGGCGGAAAATGTACAATAATTCCTTTTGATAAAGCGTGCGCGGATAAATCTTGACGCAATCGTCGATTTGCACCGACGCCACCAGATACCACGATGGATTGAACCTGATGATCCATTGCTGCTTTTAATGTTTTTTTAATGAGCGTTTCGACTACAGCAGCTTGGAAACTTGCTGCAATCGCCGCACGTTGCGTTTCATCAAATACGTTCGTATTTTTTAATTGTTCTACTTGTTGTCTAACCGCAGTTTTTAATCCTGAAAAACTAAAGTCGTAGCCTTCACGATTTAATAATGGACGTGGAAAATTATAGTGATTATCACGTGTTGCTTGATCTGCTAATTGCGCAACTGCAGGACCACCGGGATAAGGCAAATCTAATAATTTAGCGACTTTGTCAAAGGCTTCACCCGCTGCATCATCTAAGGTGTCGCCGATTAATTCATAATGACCAATTGTTTTAACCAAAATTAATTGCGTATGTCCGCCACTAACCAGCAAAGCTAAAAATGGACAAGCAACGTGAGATGACGCGTCGATCGAACCTTCCATTAAAGGGGACAACAAATGTCCTTCCATGTGATGGACAGCAATTGCAGGACGTTGCCATCCCATTGCTAATGCTTGCGCAAAACATGCTCCGACGAATAGAGCACCTGCTAAACCTGGACCTGCAGTGTATGCAACCGCTGTTATATCCTGTTGTGTACAACCCGATTGTTTAATTGTTTTATCGACCAATGATATGAGTCGACGCGAATGATCACGCGCGGCAATTTCTGGAACCACTCCACCGTATTTCGCATGCAGTGCAATTTGACTAAATAATTGTTCTGCAAGTAATCCACGCGTTGAAGAATAAATTGCAACACCTGTCTCATCGCACGATGTTTCAATTCCTAAAATAATTATTTCTTTCATGTAGCAGCATAACCCCACTCTGTGAGGCGTTTCAAAGCGTATTCTGCCTGCTCACCTTGTCGAACTTGCGATAAAAATCCTTGAAATTCTTTGGCAGCAGAAGCTTTATTTTGCAACCCTTCAAACGTTAAACCTTTCAAAAACGTGGTGCTGGGATTGCCAGGTAATAATCGTTGATATTGATTAAAAGACGCCAAAGCAGTTTCATAATTTTTTGTGGCTAACAACGATAAACCTTCGATGTGATGCGCTTGCGCTTCAGTGGGATACACAGCAATTGCACGCTTTGCAAAATTACGCGCATCTTGCGGTTTTTCCAGTGCCATTTGACACTTCGCCATTAATATTAAACCGGTGTAATCATTCGGTGCTTTTGCAAGTGATTGCGATAATAATTCAGCAGCACTGTTAAAATCGCCTTTGCCTAATTGCACTTCTGCTTGTTGCTGTAATTCGATTGCAGGTTTTAATGTACGCAAATGTGCGATGTTATCTAAGTAACGTTCACGAGACATGGAACGTTGTTGTGCACTACTAAATTCTTGATTCGCGCGACGCTCTGCATCTACTCTACGTTCATTGCTCATTGGATGGGACGACATCATTAATTCAATTGAGTTGGGTTGGCCTTGACGTTGAGCTTGCAGCACATCCATTAATTCCACCATACCTAATGGATTTTGTTGCGCACGCACCATGTATTCCATACCTAATCGATCCGATTCACGTTCATCTTCACGACCATAAAACGCCAACAAAGCACCGGTTCCAAAAGCCCCTAAACTTTGCAACGCGCCGGTATATCCACCTAATTTAGTTCGACCTAATACGGCAGCCGCACCAGTTAATGCAATTCCTGCCACAATTGACTTGGTTTGTCGTTGCGCAGCATGGCGTGCATTGACGTGACCTACTTCATGTCCAAGCAATGCTGCAAGCTCCGCTTCTGAATCAAGACCTACTAAAATTCCACGGGTTGCTGCAATGCTTCCACCAGGAAATGCATACGCATTAACTACATTGGAATTTACGACAACAAATTGATACGGCATATCTGGACGATGCGAAACCTTAGCGATGTTCATACCGATTTCAGTTAAATAACGATTTAGATTTTGATCTGTGCTGACACCATAATCGGCGGAGTATTGATGCGGTGATTGAGTTTTATCAATTTGCACTTCGTCATTTGGTGATAAAAGTAAAACCTGCTGTTTACCAGTAGCCGGATTAACCGCGCAGCCTGTTGCACAAAAAAATGTCATCCATAAAAAATCACGACGACTAAATGGATTTTTAAGTAATCGGCGTTCGTTACGCTTATTCGATAAAACATCTAACGCTGTTTTTTTTGGAGTTGCGTGACAGGTCATAGCTGCACCTTTCAGGTAAATATTTTTAATAAATACAATCGAACCTGATTGGCGTCATTCCCGCGAAGGCGGGAATCCAGGTAAGATGAAATCTCAAAGAGCCCGTCACCTGGATTCCCGCCTT
>JAZKFP010000051.1:0-9210 GCA_040386355.1 Pseudomonadota bacterium
AACCATTTTCTATACATATACTTCCTTCACTAAGAAGGATTGGTGCAACCGACTCTCACCAATCCTTCAATCAAAACACAATAATTATATGAAAAAATAATTACTCTATAGAATCTGGATTATCCAAACTATCCGACCCCTCAAAAGAAACCGATTTAATTTCTAATGATTTCATCGCTTCTTCTATCGCTTGAGTTTGCTTCAATAATGCATCAACCGCTGCCATAATTTTTGCATTACCCTCTTTGTTTTCTGCTGCAAGCATTTGGTCGTACGCAACACCTTGTTTTTCTGCACTATCTACTAAAACCTGCATTTTTTGTAGTGTTACATCTAAATGTTGACGTAACATTTTATCGGAAGCTGGATTCTTAGCTTCAATTAATTGCGAAAGATTAGGACCACTTACTGCTTTACCATTGGCTCTTACATAATTTCCAGTGTAAATATTTTTTACACCTAACGCATCGTAATAATGTGAATTATGCGTATTGTCACTAAAGCAATCATGCTCTTCTTCAGGATCATGCAGCATAACTCCAAGTTTCATACGCTCACCTGCTAATTCACCGTATGACAAACTACCCATGCCAGTGAAAATAGCTGCAATTCCAGCATCAGCATTATTTAATAATGCAGTACGCGCTTCGCCTTTTTTCTTCCACTGTTTTTGCATCCAACCTAAATCTTCAATTAAAAGATCGGTAACCGCATTTAAATAATCTGCGCGCCGGTCACAGTTTCCATTGGTACAATTTTTAACGTCGTAATCCGTAGCTGGACGATTACCTGCACCAGCTTCGGTACCGTTTAAATCTTGGCCCCACAATAAAAATTCAATTGCGTGATAACCGCTTGCAACATTGGCTTCAACGCCATCTAACTCATGTAATTCATTAATTAACTCAGCATTGATTTTACTTGCATCGAGTGTTTTGCCTGAGATATCAATTTTTTTATTTGCAATAATATTTGCAGTATAAAAATCATTATCATCGGATTCTTCACCGTATCCTGCATCGACATAATCAATTAAACCTTCATCAAGCGGCCACGCATTAACTTTGCCTTCCCAATCATCAACGATCGCATTTCCAAATCGATACACTTCGGATTGTTGATACGGCACCCGTGCAGCTTTCCAAGCATCACGCGCATGTTGTAAATTTTTTTCAGTAGGTTGATTAATTAATTTTTCAATGGTTTTTTGTAAATCTTTTGCAGTAATAACAGAATCTTCATAAATCACTTCTGCTATGTCTGCATAATGATTGATTACATCTTCTTTAGAAGGTACAGCCCATGCCGTATTACTGAATAATAATGCGCTAATAAATACTATTTTTTTCATAACACTTTTCCTAAATAAAATAGTTCTGCGGCAGACATGTTAGATTTCTACGGCTAATTGAGTAATGAACGTCGCTGCATTTTCGTCAGTTCCACCAACCGCTTCGGAATAATCTTGGTCCATTGAAATTTCAAAACCTAATAAAGTTTTTTCAAAAATATCGAGTTTTAATGCAGCAAGAATTCGTTCTTTTGGTAATTCAAGCGCTAACGCTTCTTCTGTACCTTGGTAACCCAATGAAACCAGTGCACCTTTATTCATCAAGTTAAAATTATGACCAACTTCAACATTCCACGCTTGGGGTTTTGCGCCTGCGCCGTCGAATTCAAAAGCAGTCGCTTCAAAAGCTTCTTCTGCGCTGATCCACTCGAGAATTAAACTTAATGATTGAAAGCTCGTCATTGAACTGATTGCAAAACCTGCCACCTCATCGGACAAGCTACCAGCCAGAATCGCAGACTCTAGACCGTCAGACTCAGCCAAGTTGCTGATATATCCCGCTTGCACAGAAAAACTTGAGTCTTCAGTTTCGCGCGCCACACCAATATTTACACCGTAATCGGTGGTTTCATCGGATAAATTGGTTTGTTGATTACCATTAAAAACGTAGAAAGAGGCAAATGCCATTTCATTTTCAAAGCCACCTACCAAACTCGTTTCGCGAGTTTCGCCCAACTCAAGAGTTAATGGATCCGAAATCATGCCTGATTCAAAACTACCGAAGCTTTGATAAAACTGGCCAGCTGCAATATAAAAAGGACTTTCTGGAGCCGCTAAACGTAACAACGCAATATCTACTTCTATCGGTGTTTCACCTTCTTCATACAACAAACCAACTTCTGCAGAAACATAGTCATTGAGTTGATGTGCCATAAGCAATTCAACCGTTGCGACTGCAAAATCACTGCTAGTAATGTCGTCGTACGATTTATTCCAACCGGCTTCAAACTCAATTAATGCATTGAACGTTGGTTTTGTAGGCTCTTCTTCTGTGACTTGTTCAGCAGTGGATTGCTCGAAAGTACTGAGTTTATTTTCCAACTCAATGATACGACCTTCTAAACCAACCTCAGCAAAGGCAATAGGAGATAAAACGGCAAAGCCAAATAGGGATATTAGATATTTCATAGAACAATACTTCCGGTGATAATAAGACGGGTTACGCAAATGATAATGATTATTATTTGCAAGTCAATAGATATTTTCAAACAAGGTAGTGAACCAGGAATGTAGTTTTTAATAATTAAAAGGATTCATAGATAAAGAGTTGGGCGCATTCACAAAGCTTCTAAATCGAAGCGAAACCTTCGTTTATACGTTATATACCAAACGCATATGAGTTTTCCCGGTTGTTGCATAGCTCACTCGCCTGCTCACCTATATATTTATAGGCTCCGCGGGCTTATTTCGCATGTGCCTACGGGAAAACCAATCTGCATTCGGTATATAGCTTTTGCGAAAATTTTTTATTAATTTTCATCTATTCGATCTGTTGAATTAAGACTATAAAAATTTTATTAATTAAAATTTTTTCTCACAAAAAGACACACTCGTAAATATGTTTTCTCATACAAAGACTTGCACTTAAAGGTGAGAAATTTAATTCTCATTTATTTACAAAACAAAATATTATTCAATTGACAGAATATTTATTAAAAATTACGATCACTCGCCTTCCTTACTTTACATAAAATTAACTTTTCTTTAATTCTTACTTTGGGTAAATTCATGAAATAATTTTTCATGTGTATGTTTGTTATAATTTCTATCTTATCTTTTTCCACGTACGCTGGTCCAACACCTGATTATTATGACGAGCCTGGTATTAATTCTTTTCGAACTACCGAAGGAAGTTTGCCAGAAGAAGCTATCGACCTCTTTAATGGTGGATTAAATTTAATTCATAAAGATATCCGTATACCAGGCAATAATGGATTAGATCTCGAGGTAATACGTTCATATCGTGCCTTGCAAGGTCAACCCGGCATTTTAGGTAGCACTTATAAAAAATGGTCTTCACCCGTTGGGTCTGGTTGGGATATGCATTTTGGAAGGGTATGGACCAAGGCACTAAATTATTCAAATCAATTAACTTGTCGAGCTGCTTTCTCGAGTACTACTGCAGATAGTAATCCCGTTTTAGAACTTGCCGATGGCACAAGAAAAGTTTTTTATAATGCCTCTGAAACAGTTAGCAGTTATGCTTTTATTACTAAAGATCATTGGATCTTAAAATGCCAAGCCGATCGCTTAGAAGTATTTTCTCCTCAAGGAATTAAATATACGCTGCAATATTTTACGGCAAATGTTTTTTCCAATAGCGGACCTGCATACCATGTTACAGAAATTAGTGATTTACACAGCAATCGAATTGTTGTTGAGTACAATCAAACATCGCAACAAGGCATTTTAACGTACGCGTATTTTTACGGTAAAAAAAGCACTGGCGTTAATTTCATATACAGCAAAGATACTTCCGGTTTTTATATTTTAAAATCCTTAACTGCAAACGGCAGAACTTGGACTTATACAACAAAACCTGTAGTAAGCGGTACTACAATGGTTGGGCATTATTATTTAACCAGTGCTGCACCACCAACAGGAAATAAATGGTCTTATGAATATTATGAAACGGTGCCTTCTACTGATTTATCGGGACTATATTCATTAAAATCTGCTCTTGCGCCTTCTGGCACAAAACTAAGTTACGAATATCAATTAGTGCAATTTGATTCATCAATTACAGTTCCTAAAACAACAAGCTTAAAGAAAAAAACTATATCGAGTGGGGATGTAACCACAGGTAGCTGGTCTTATACATTTGCCCCTGGGACTTATTCAGTCAGCAATAAAACCACTGTCATTTATCCGACTGGGCATAAAAAAGTGTATTACCATTTTGGTTCTGAAAGAGCGGATAGCGGTACGATGTGGAAAATTGGATTATTAGAAAAAATTTATTCTTATAATTCTGGCTCTACTACTGCCACTCAAGTTGAAGACCTTACCTGGGGTTCTATCAAAATTTCTTCACAAAATGTGAAAAGCTCACGCAATACTGTTGATGAAGATATCGATATTTACGCTCCTATTGTCACTAAAAAAGTTATTACACGTGATGGCACTGCTTACCAATCTACCTATTCAAATTTTGATTATATTTTTCCGCAAACTATTACAGAAATTGGAACTGTTTCTAGAACTCTTCAAAAACAATATTTTCATTTACAAGATCCATTAAATGGCAAATGGTTATTAGGTTTAGAGAAAACAAATATTATAGATAGTTCAACAACCAATGTTGAACGAATATTCGACAGTAAAGGTAAACCTACCTCAGAACGTATTAACAATACTACGACGCTTTATAGTTATTGCAGCAACGGTGAAATCAATTTAATCACCGAACCTAATGGTAATAAGAATTATTTTTCATGCGCAGACTATGAATATGGAATTCCAAAATATGAAGTGCGAGGTTATGCAACGACTAGTAATCTAGATATAACCCGTGCCGTCAATAACAGTGGAAATATTACCTCTGAAACTAGCGCAAATAAAATAAAAACGTACAGTTGGAATTCAAACAATCAACTTACGGGAATTAATACTCCTAGTATAACCGACTCCGACATTACTATTAGCTGGGGTAGTTCTGGTGTATACCGTACCCTTACACGTGGCCTCTTTACTGAAATTGTTAAATACAACGGTTTGGGCAATCAAATCGAAACATCATCACAAGGTTCATATATTTTTTCTAAATATAATTCGATGGGTGAAAAAACGTTTGAATCCATTCCTAGCGGATCTATATATAGTGTTGGTACCAGCTACAACTACGATGTATTAGGCCGAGTCACACGAATTATTCCTGCCGGATTAGGTGCAATTACTTATCAATACGCAGCTGGTAATAAGTTAATAGTTACAGATGCAAAATCTCAAGCAACAACTTACACCTTTAGAGCATTTGGAAATCCTGATGAATCAGATTTAATCAATATTACTCAACCTGAAGCTGTAACAACATCGATTGTACGAAGCAAACTAAATGCTATTAAATCTGTTACGCAAGGAAGTATTACAAGAACTTATACGCGTGACCTAAGAAATTATTTGATTCAGCTTACACAGCCAGAACGTGATATAGAAAATTTTACTCGTGATGATAATAATAATATTTTAACGCACTCTATTGGATCTACATTGCTTTCTAACTATTCATACGATGCACAAAATCGGTTAACGATGATCGATTATACGTCCACTTCAACTCCTGATCTTAAGCTTCAATATTCTACAGATGGCTTACTAGTTAATTTAGAAAAAGTTGGAAAATCTACCATCGCATATAGCTATACCGATAATGATCTAATTTTATCTGAAAAAATTAGCTTTACCAGTGCCAATCCTTTACGTAGTTATAGATACTCTTATTCCTACGACGACCTAGATCATATTACAGCTATGATTTACCCGGGTCTTAGAACATATACATTTACCAATGATGCTTTAGGTAGAATAAAAACCATAACTGCCCCGAGCGGAAAAATTATTATTAAAAATGTGCTGTATGCTTCTAACAGCCTTATTCAAAGTATCGAATATGGTAATGGAAAAATTACCACTTTTAATCAAAATAACGCTTTAAGAATAAGCAAAGCGTATACAGCAAATGTTTTTAATCAAGATTACATTTATGACACTGTAGGAAATTTAAGCTCTTTAAAAGATTTGCTTACACCTGCACGGTCCTTCAACAGTATTCTGTACGATGGTTTAAATCGATTAAAGTCAATTGATGCAAGATTATTTCTTACCTACGATGTTTATGGCAATTTAAAGACAAACAATTTGAACGGTGTGTCTTTAGCTTACAATTATGACATTAAAAATCGATTAACGAATGTCACAAATTCTTCGTATGCTTTAACTTATGACACATCTGGCAATGTTGTAAGCAATGGATTTAATACCTTCGCCTATGATCAAGCTAATCATATGCGACAAATTGGAACTGCTTGGATATCTGATTATGACGGCAATAATAAACGCGCATTTCAAAATAAGAATGGTAAAAATATTTACAGCTTTTATCGTCAGGATGGAAAACTAATATTCCAAGAAAATATGGAAACCGATAGTAGTACTGATTTCATTTATATTAATGATTCATTAGTTGCCAAACAAAAAACTTGTGGCGTACGAGATGATGATTTAGACGGCATTCCTACCTGTGATGAAATTTATTTCGGTTTAAATCCAAAAAGTGCGGCTGATGCAGCATTGGATATGGATAAAGATGGAATTTCCAATTTAAAAGAATACCAAGCCAACACTAATATGAATCAATCAATAGGTATTCAAGGATTTTAACTCAAAATACCTATTCAAAAAATTAAGCATTACAGGTATAGCCATGAGATTATTTTTTAAAGAAATCGAAAAATCAAAATATTTAGTAACGTCTATATTTGCACTAATAGTATTTTGTTTTTCACTAATATCTTCTTCATATGCCCGCGAATATGTCGAATATATTCATAGCGATGGATTTCAAAATGCAGTGGCTGCAACCGATGCCGAAGGCGATGTTCTCTGGACTGCACATTACCAACCCTTTGGTGAATCACTCACTACGCAATGGAAAAGCCCTAACACTGAAATAGGTTTTTCTGGTCATGTCTACGATAAAGAAACCGAACTCAATGATATGGGGGCACGATTTTATGATCCCGTACTTGGTCGGTTTATGTCATTTGATCCGGTTGGATTTGATCCCGACTCACCCATGTCTTTTAATCGCTATGCGTACGCCAACAATAATCCCTATAAATACATTGATCCCAATGGCGAAAGCCCAATTGATTTAGCTTTTCTTGCCGTTGATGTTGCAAGATTAAGCACTGCACTTTACTCAGGAAATATTCCTGCTATTAATTCTGCAGCGGGTGATGTGTTATTAAGTAGTATTGGTGTGATTAGTCCAGTACCAGGGACTGGGCAGGTATTGAAAGCTGGAAAAGTCATTAAGGTTGCAAATGCCGCTGATAATAGCGCCAATGGTGTGAAATTAGTAAAACAACTGCAATTGGAGTCTGCAAAATCTGCATTTGATGAGAAGGGATTATTAACCAGCCAAGCAATCAGGCAATCTCGTGAAATATTTGATTCATCAAGAATTAAAAATTTGAATATACCAAAAGACTTGGGTAAATATAGTACTCAAACCTTCCAAAGCCCTTCTGGAAATTTCCAGGTGCATTTTTATAAAAATACTAAAACAAATGAAGTACATTATGGCCATGACTACAAAGTTAAATTTAATTCTAAAGCTGAGAACTAACGATGAAGGTAAGATGCATAAAACTTCTTGATGAGTTAACGGGTAGTTACCTTGAACATAGCCCATGGTTATCTATTGGCAAAACTTATACTGTGTTGTCAATTAATTTAAGACATGGATCATTGGGTAAGTTTCAGCTTATTAGTGATGACCATGACACCCCTACATATCACAACTCAAATCAATTTGAAATTGTTTCTCAGAATATCCCTAAAAGCTGGATTATTGATTTTGAAGCCGACTCACATTTTTCCCTTGCTCCTAAAGCGTGGTCTGAACCTGGGTTTTTGGAAGCATACTTTGATGGTGAACCTGAGGCGATTAAATTATTTAATACTGAAAAAGATATAATTTTTAATGAAGATTAATAATCAATTCTCTATTTTATTAATAATTTAAAGTATATCTACCTTCAATGGCGAAAGCCCAGTTGATCTAGCATTTCTTGTTGTAGATGTTGCAAAATTAAGCACTGCGCTTTACCCCGGAAATATTCCTGCTATTAATTCTGCAGCGGGTGATGTTTTGCTGAGTAGTATTGGTGTGATTAGTCCGGTGCCTGGTATTGGGCAGGTATTGAAAGCGGGGAGAATAGTTAAGGTTGCAAAGGATATAGGGAATGATATTGGAATATTGGGTGACGCCGCCAAAGGTAAAGGTAATTTTGGCTTAGGCTCAGGCTCAAGGTTGGAAGCGTACAGACTAGGTAAATCTTGGGTTGGTAATGATTAAAAAGTTGCTAGTGATGGAAAAACTTTGGTTAGCAAAGATGGATTGAAACAATACAGACCGCCTAGTTATAAGCCTAGCCTGAATAAAACCCAAGCTAATTTTGAGCAAAGATTTCTTGGCCAGCAATCGAATCGACCACAATCAAATGGTCATCTGGATATAACGGATTAAAATATGAATGCAGAATTAAAACGGCTTCATAGCCCTGATATTTATGACCTCGAGAATTATCAGCCGGAACACCCAAGAAAATTTGGTTTTCTTCTTCAAGCTATGGTAGGTCCGAAAGGAAAAGAAGGTGAAGAATCGTTTGATTTAGAAGTATGCACGCCAGGATGGCTAGAGGAAGCTTATGGCCCAGATGAAGTTATAATTGGTCAACACTATCTTATTGTTCGTGAGTATAACTATCAAAGAATTGTTGCCAGTATTGAAAATTTCTTGAGAGATTGTTCTGGTAAAAACTGGAGAGAAGTTGGAGAAAAAGTATCGCGATTGGGAAAGTGGGAGTTTGAAGATTACATCGAATGAGATAAAGCTAGACTTCAGCAAGCTTGCTCAAACCACTTTCAAAATCTTATTTCACTTCTACTTAAGTTTCAAATACTGTAAATGAAGGCAACGATATATTAATACGTGGGTTTCACAGATTTAAAGTCAGTACTAAATCATTTCACAAAATATTTTCTTTAATAATGACCAACATTCGAGCTCATCGATAATGAAGGCGATGTTCTCTGGACTGCACATTACCAACCCTTTGGTGAATCACTCACTA
>JAZKFP010000052.1:0-2065 GCA_040386355.1 Pseudomonadota bacterium
ATTTTGCAGGACGTGCTGCATCGGCTTCGCCCGCAGTCGGCTATCCTTCGATGCACGCAGAGCAACAGAATCAATTATTAGAAACCGCCTTCACTTTAGGTCGAGGCGTAACAATTTTAAGAAAAGATTAAAAGCATTTAAAAATTAAAGTGATTTAGAGAAGAAAATTTGTACGAAATATATTACCGATGCAAATGAGATTTCCGGTAGGCGCTTGTGAAATGAGCCCGCGCAGCATACTAAAAGTATGTAAGCAGGCGAATGAGTAAGCAACAACCTGCAAAATCATTTTGCAGAAGGTAAAAGATGCAATTAAGGAATAGCCAAAATGGCAATAGAAATTAAAGCTCCTCAATTTCCAGAGTCAGTTGCAGAAGGTACCGTTGCAACTTGGCATAAAAAAGTCGGTGAATTTGTCGAACGTGATGAATTATTGGTAGATATTGAAACCGATAAAGTAGTTTTAGAAGTCGCAGCACCTTCGGCTGGAATATTAAAATCAATTGAAAAACCTGAAGGTTCAACTGTATTGAGTCAAGAGTGCATTGCAATCTTGGATGATGCCGCAAATAAATCCCAAGCAGCTGCACAATCAAGTGCGCAGACTTCAGCTCCTGCGTCTACAAATACGCAACCAAATAAATCTGCAGAATCTTCTGAAACCAATGATGCATTAAGTCCTGCGGTACGAAAATTGATGGCGGAGCATAATTTAAATGCCAATGATATTTCTGCATCCGGTAAAGGTGGACGTTTAACCAAAGAAGACGTTCATCATTTTATTGCGCAGCGTGCATCCAGTATGCCTGCAAAGCCGGTTGTAACTGAACTACCAAAATCCAACGTAACGTTAACGCCTACAGCAACTCCTTCAACTGGTATTGGCGGAAATCGTACTGAAAAACGCGTACCAATGACACGTTTCCGTGCACGCGTCGCAGAACGATTAATGGACGCAAAAAATAATACCGCAATGCTCACAACATTTAATGAAGTGAATATGCAACCGGTAATGACATTGCGTAATTCGTATAAAGAAGCGTTTGAAAAAACACACAGTGTTCGACTTGGATTTATGTCGTTTTTTATTCGCGCAGTTGTTGAAGCGCTCAAAAAATTCCCTGCAGTAAATGCATCCATTGACGGCCAAGATATTGTGTATCACAGCTTCTATGATATTGGTGTTGCGGTGTCTTCTGATCGTGGATTATCGGTGCCAATTATTCGGGATGCAGATCGCAAAGGTTTTGCAGAATTAGAATCTGAAATTATGCAATTCGGTGAAAAAGCGCGTAATGGAAAATTAACCTTAGAAGATTTAACCGGCGGTACTTTTAGCGTTTCAAATGGTGGGATTTTTGGTTCGTTGTTATCAACACCAATTTTGAATCCACCACAAACTGCCATTCTGGGAATGCATACTATTCAAGAACGGCCAGTAGTTGAAAATAAACAAATCGTAATTCGGCCCATGATGTATCTAGCGTTATCGTACGATCATCGATTAATTGATGGTAAAGACGCGGTGCAATTTTTAGTAGCGATTAAACAAACCATTGAAGATCCAGCGCGACTTTTATTAAATTTATAAATCGGCGTCATCATGTTTTCAAATATGACGCCGGGAATTAAAAAATTCCTAGGAATTAATTATGGATAAAAAATTCGACGTTATCGTAATAGGTGGCGGTCCTGGCGGATATGCCTGCGCAATTAAAGCCGCGCAACTCGGTTTTAAAACCGCCTGTATTGAAAGTCGTGTCGATGCAAAAGGCAAGGCTGCACTTGGCGGTACCTGTTTAAATGTTGGATGTATTCCATCCAAAGCATTATTAGATTCTTCGCAAAAATTTGTTGAAGCCAAACATGATGCGAGCGTGCATGGAATTCGCATTGATAAAGTCGATATCGATATTCCAATTATGATGGGTCGTAAAGATAAAATTGTGAATCAACTCGTCGGTGGAATCGAAAGTTTATTTAAAGCCAACGGCGTAACTTGGTTAAAAGGCCAAGGACAATTACTTGCAAATCGACACGTTGAATTTACGGAACACGGTGCAAC
>JAZKFP010000053.1:0-3642 GCA_040386355.1 Pseudomonadota bacterium
ATATCTTTAATTTCGGAATAATCTTTAGAACGTTGATCTTCGTTGCGAATAATTAAACCAATGGATGTACCCGTTGTTTTACCTTCAAACACACCGGATAAAATTTCCACTTGATCTGGTTCACGACGTTGTGTGGTGTACTTATTAGTACCAGGACGGCGGCGTTCTAATTCTTTTTGAATATCGGCTTCGGTTAATTCCATTCCAGGCGGACATCCATCAATCACGCAACCTAATGCAGGACCGTGGCTTTCACCAAACGTGCTTACTCGAAACAACTCGCCAAAAGAATTACCAGCCACGCGTTTTATTCTCCATAAGGTTTTTTGTATATTAAAAGTTATTTGAATAATGTTAATACGGGCGAATAATTATTCGCCCCTACGCACGCGCCACAAATTAAGTTTAACGAGCACTCTAAGTTCATTTAAAAATGAGATGTTCTTTCAACCTTTCGCAAATGAAATTTCCAGTAGGCGAAGTGTAAGTGAGGCAGCGGAGCATACTGAAAAGTATGTGAGCATGCGAACGAACACTTCAACAACCTGGAAAATCATTTGCGGAAGGTATTACACCATAAGGGCGGATTCGATCTGTTCGCGTTGAATAACACAAACCCCCTCGCCGCCTTGTTCTAAATCCAACCAAACCCAGGGCCAATTAAACGCTTGTTCTAGTGCGTCCGCCGCTTCGCCAACTTCTAAAATTAAAATTCCACCTGGCGCTAAATAATCAACAACGTGAGGTAATATTTTTCGTACGACGGACAAACCATCATCACCGGCAACCAATGCCAACACGGGTTCGTGTTGATATTCTTCCGGTAAAGATTGCATGGATTTTTTTGGCACGTACGGTGGATTGCATACAATCACATCAAATGCTTGTTTTGGAATTTTATCAAATCCATCGGATTCTATTAAAAGTAATTCTTTATAGTCATGACGATCACAATTTTTTTGCGCAACGATTAATGCATCGGGACTTAAATCAGTCGCCCATACTTCCGCTTCTGGAAATTGGCGTTGCGCTAAAATTGCTAGGCATCCACTGCCGGTACACAAATCTAAAATGCGATCTACTCGATCTGATTCAATCCAAGGTTGAAATTGTTGGCTGATAATTTCTGCAATCGGTGAACGTGGAATTAATACACGCTCATCGACAAAAAATGATAATCCATCAAGCCATGCCGTTTGAGTTAAATACGGAGTTGGAATTTTTTGTTCGATACGTTGTTTTACTAAATACACGATATGTTCGCGTTCTTTGGTTAATAAACGCGCGTCTAAAATTCGATCATCAACCGTTAAGTCTAAATGCAACGCGTGTAAAACCAAGTGCAATGCTTCATCCCATAAATCATCAGTGCCATGACCTAAATAGACTTGTGACGATTGCAAACGGCTTAATGTCCAACGCAAAAAATCACGAACGGTTAATAATTCTTCAACTGGCGCCCGTGCATCGATTTTTTGCATATCGGGTTTTGGTATTTCTAGAATTGGTAATATATCGGAGGTCATTATAATGAGCCTGTAACAAGTGAGTATGCTTCGCAGATTTTACTCGCGTGCATTTTGTATATTGTCTATTTGAGAAATGGATATTACGAGTTCTCAAGATGGGAAGAAATAGGATTGGCGTTTCTTATCCATTCGCTTAATAGAATTTTGACTGATCCTATACCAATTTCGAAATTGTCTTTGATCATTTCCATCGTAATGGGTGTCGCAGATAAACCCGCTGCGCGATTAACAACCAAACAAATACTTGCATAAGACAAACCTAATTCACGCGCTAACACGGCTTCGGGCATGCCTGTCATTCCAACTACGCTACAGCCATCTTTGGCCAATCGCTGAATTTCTGCTGCGGTTTCTAAACGAGGGCCTTGAGTACAACCATAGATTCCGCCGTCAACAACCGGCAGATCAATTCGATGCGCAATATTTAATACGCAGCGACGTAAATCAGAATCGTAAGGTTCGGTGAATTCAATATGTTGAACAGGATCTTCAAAAAAGGTGTGCGCGCGACCAAAGGTATAATCAATGAGTTGATCCGGCAAAATTAATGCGCAATCTACCGCTTGTTTGCTAATTCCACCAACGGCATTCACTGCAATTACTTCTTTGCAATGCAAATTATGCAATGCCCAGATATTAGCGCGGTAATTTACGTGATGTGGTGGTGTTCGATGCGGATGGCCGTGACGCGCTAGAAAAATCACAGGACGATGATGCCAAATTCCACTGTGTAATTGATCGACAATTCCGTATGGGGTTTCGATAATTAATGGTTGTTGATCAATTAGTTCGGGTAGTTCCGTTAATCCAGTACCACCAATAATCGCTAAAGGAATTTGATTCATACGTAGCCTTTATACCCGTAACGTTTGACCTTTGTTTTTAAAAAAGGGTAGGTATTTAAGAAAACAGCTGGTTGATTAAATATAAAAATTACAGACGCGTAAAATATCAGAAGGCAGCCTAGAAGTCAGACTACTGCGGCATAAATACCGGCAGCATTGCGAAAATAACCTTTAAAATCCATACCGAAACCAAATAAAAACCGGTCTTCGACTTTCATCGCTACATAGTCCGCTGTAATACGATCAGGAATTGGATCAGAAAGTTGTTTATCAACCAATACCGCGGTTTTAACTTGTTTGGCGCCGAGTGTTTGAAGTTGCTCAACAATTGCAGCTAAAGTTTGTCCACGATCCAAAATATCATCGACAATTAATATAGTTCGATCTTTCACATCGACCGAAAAATCTACAATCCACTCCAACTCACCACCTTCCGTTTTTTGGCCGTATCGTGTGGCGTGCAGGTAATCAACTTCCAATGGAAACGGTAAACGTAATAAAAGTTGACCGCAAAATACTAATCCACCTTTCATAACACACAACACTAATGGATTTGTATGTTGCAAATCCTTTTCAATTTTGGCGGCTATTGCATCAATTGCTCGCGAAACCTGATCTTCGGTGCGCAAACATTCTGCTTGCTCCCAAATACGTTGAATTTCTTCAATGGCAGGTTTTGCTTCAGGCATGCGATTCCCCAATACTTTTTTGTTGTGCATAAAATGCATCGTCTACATAATGCGCGAATTGTTTTTCTAACAATGTAACCTGTGGATTTACAGGAATGGTTGCTCCGACTGAGCGCACTTTGCCTCGTAAATTCGATAAATTTCCATCACCGATTAGATTTGTTGAATCAATTTCTGCATCGAGCAAACGAATCACTTGATCGCGACGATTGCAAACTAATAATAAATCACAGCCCGCTTCTATTGCAGCAACAGCGCGATCTTCAACTTCACCTAAAGAATGCGCTCCAACCATACATAAATCATCACTGACAATTTGGCCTTTAAATCCAAGCTTTTCACGCAACTGTTTTTTTAACCAGAAGGTAGAAAAACCCGCCGGTAAACTATCACACTGTGGATAAACAACATGCGCTGGCATAATTAATTGCGCGCGCTTAACGTACTTAGCAAAGGGTTTTAAATCGGTTGTTTCAATTTCAGCAAATGAGCGATCATCAACCGGTAATGCTACATGCGAATCGGCATTGACCCAACCATGACCTGGAAAATGTTTTAAGGTTGCAGGCATTCCTGCTT
>JAZKFP010000054.1:0-2329 GCA_040386355.1 Pseudomonadota bacterium
AATTTGAAAAATATTGATCTTGATTTGCCGCGTGACAAATTTATTGTGATCACGGGTTTGTCCGGTTCTGGAAAATCATCATTAGCCTTTGATACCTTGTATGCAGAAGGTCAGCGTCGTTATG
Organism: Pseudomonadota bacterium; assembly: GCA_040386355.1. Lineage (GTDB taxonomy): Bacteria > Pseudomonadota > Gammaproteobacteria > Pseudomonadales > UBA6940 > JAZKFP01. The sequence continues at coordinate 125 of JAZKFP010000054.1, forward strand.
TGGAATCTTTGTCAGCGTACGCGCGGCAATTTTTGTCATTAATGGAAAAACCTGATGTTGATTTAATTGAAGGTTTATCACCTGCGATTTCTATCGAACAAAAATCTACTTCGCATAATCCACGTTCAACCGTCGGTACTATTACTGAAATTCAAGATTATTTACGTTTATTATTTGCTCGCGTCGGTGATCCTCGTTGCCCCACTCATAATGTTTCGCTATCTGCGCAAACCGTTTCGCAAATGGTTGATCAAGTTATGGCGTTGCCCGAAGGCACAAAGATCATGATTTTGGCGCCGGTTGTGCGAAATCGTAAGGGTGAGCACGAACATTTATTTAGCGAGTTGCGAGGTGCAGGCTATGTTCGTGCTCGAATCGACGACATTGTAGTCGATCTTGATGATGCCCCGAAACTTAAAAAAAATATTAAGCATTCGATTGAAGTTGTTATTGATCGTTTAAAAATTCGTCCAGAATTACAGCAACGATTAGCAGATTCTTTTGAAACTGCATTAAAACTTGCTGATGGTTTAGTTGTAATTTCCTTTTTGGAAGATGAGAAAAAACGCGACGATTGGTTATTTTCTTCTCGTTTTGCATGTCCCGCATGCGGCTACAACTTAACCGAATTAGAGCCACGTTTATTTTCCTTTAATAATCCAGCTGGCGCTTGTACTTCCTGTGACGGCTTAGGCTACTCGCAAGTATTTGATCCAGATGCTGTGGTAGTAGATGCAGAATTGTCTTTAGCAGAAGGCGCAATTCGCGGTTGGGATCGACGCAACGCGTATTATTTCCAATTATTAGAATCAGTTGCTAAGAATTTTGGTTTCGATATTAGTAAACCATTTGGCAAGCTTGCGAAAAAAAATCAAAACCTTGTTTTATTTGGAACCGGAAACACTTCCATTCGAATGACGTACCGTAATGGTCAGGGTGTAGAAATCCATCGCGATCATCCTTTTGAAGGTGTAATTCCCAATTTAGAACGACGTTATCGCGAAAGTGATTCGCAATCGTTGCACGATGAACTCAGTAAATATTTATCCGATAAACCTTGCGAAAGTTGCGAAGGAACGCGTTTGCGCCCTGAAGCACGCAGCGTATTTATTCAGGATAAAAATATTGCGGATTTATGTAATTTATCGATTGGTCGTTTAAAAACCCATTTTGAGACAATGAAGCTCGAGGGCGCTAAAGCTAAAATTGCAGATCGAATTTTGAAAGAGATTCGTGATCGTTTGCATTTTCTAGTCAATGTTGGTTTAGATTATTTAAGTTTATCGCGGTCAGCAAATACATTATCTGGCGGCGAAGCGCAGCGGATTCGTTTAGCAAGTCAAATTGGTGCCGGATTAGTTGGTGTTATGTATGTTCTTGATGAACCATCGATTGGTTTGCATCAACGCGATAACGATCGATTGTTGGCAAGCTTGTTTCATTTGCGAGATTTAGGAAATACTGTTGTCGTTGTTGAACACGATGAAGATGCCATTCGTTCTGCGGATTACATTATTGATATGGGTCCAGGCGCAGGTGAACACGGCGGACAGATGGTTGCGCACGGAACATTGGCGCAAGTTATGGCAACGCCAGGCTCTGTTACTGCAGATTATTTATCAGGACGCCGTGAAATTGCGGTACCAAAAATTCGCAAACAAAAAGATCCTGCACGTTTATTAACGATGACTGGTTGCACTGGCCATAACTTAAAAAATGTTACTTTAGAAATTCCATTAGGTTTAATGACCTGTGTCACTGGGGTTTCGGGTTCTGGAAAATCAACATTAATTAATCGCACACTTTTACCGATGTTATCACGCGAATTAAATGGTGCTCGTTCATTACAAGCTGCACCGTACGAAACATTTGAAGGTATTGAGCAAGTTGATAAAATCGTTGCAATTGATCAAAGTCCGATTGGAAGAACTCCGCGTTCTAATCCTGCAACCTACACAGGTTTATTCGGTCCGATACGTGATTTATTTGCTGGAACAGGTGAAGCGCGTGCACGTGGATATCAACCTGGACGATTTAGTTTCAACGTAAAAGGTGGACGTTGCGAATCTTGTCAGGGCGATGGTCTCATTAAGGTTGAGATGCACTTCCTTCCAGATATTTATGTAGCGTGCGATATTTGTGCTGGTCGACGCTACAATCGTGAAACGCTCGAAGTGCGTTTTAAAGGAAAAAATATTCATGATG
>JAZKFP010000055.1:0-8629 GCA_040386355.1 Pseudomonadota bacterium
ACTAACTTTTAGGAATTCTCATCTGCGTTCGCTATATACCCGTAGCGTTTGAAAACTAGGTGTTTATCATGATCTTTTTTACCGCTCACTTTGTTGCCTGCTCGAACGCGTCACAGCGTTCTCGCTGCGTAAAGCTTTGGCTACGCAGCGTCAAAGCGCCGTGTGATCGAAAAAAAACATTCATGCTAAACCGTTTACCTTAACCTAATTTTCATTCGCTACGGGTATATCTTCTAAATTGCATGGCAATAAGCGAGATGGTGAGAATTAAGTCTGTCACCAAAAAGTATTATAATAATATTTTTTTATGGGTACAGTACTGTTAGTGACATTTCTATTTTAGATAGGAGTAATTTTTATTTGACACCCAATTTTAAAAAAAGAAATGCTAAAAAACACTATGAAGCAATTAAAGACACCATTAAAAGAAGAAAATAAATTATTGACAACAAATTTTGCAATACAATTTTTATTAAATCAGTTTTATAGCTCAGACATACAAGACTGAATCGTTCTATGAGCTTCCTCAAAATGATACATAATCGGTTGCATTGATTTAAAGTTGAAACTTCTTCTTAAAAGTGATCCATCTGTTAAATGATAAGGTGGTAAAGCTTTAGGATCACCTTGAGAAATTCTTAAAAACAATGAGTGATACCTAGTAATTACTTTACTTAATACAAGATAATTATTTTTTTGAACTTCAGATAAATTCATTAAAGATAACGTGCTGTTATCAGTATGAAGTAAAGATTGAAAAAAATTAGTTTGAGTAGGAAATGAGTAATATTTTGAGTTACTAATAATCTTTGGATTTACAGTTAATAAAAAATTCATTGCTGATTTAAAGCTTTCTGATGTCTTGAACATTTCAGGGATTAAAGTAAATACAGTTCCTCTTGAATATTGAAAATCAATAAAATTACCATATATGATTGCATTTGTGGAATCAATACCCATCATAAAACCAATAATGGCTTCATGTGTTCCTAAACCTTTTTTCTCTAGCACTTTTAAAAGATTTTTTTCTAAAGAAAGTGAAGTCTCTTAAACTAAATCAAATTTTTCAAAAACTGCTTGCCACTGTCCAGCTTTAATTTTATAAAATATAACTTCTGCAATTTGATGAATGGATGTTGTGTACTCCCCCCAAGTATTGCTAGATACTTTATTGACTTGCTCGGCAGTCATTTCAATAAATTTTTTTACTACAGGATGGGCATCAAATTGCATGACACTGCGTAAACCTAATAATACTGAAGCATAGTCAAAACCATTTATACTTATTATTTTTTCTTGCAAAACATTAGCTAGCTTAGAATCAACTTTATTAAAAATATCTTTAAGTTGTATTAGGTAATCGTAATCACTTTGTGATGAGCCTAAGGATTTCACTTGATCTTTATTAAACCAACTGTCTAAAAGTTTATTTTCTGCTGTTGCTAATGTAGTAGTTTGACGAAGCGGTTCTATACAGTTTAAAAAACTACTGTAATCTTTTTTTTCATTTACAATTGAAACTTGTCCATCAGGATCGATCGTGGAAATTACTGGTTGTGCTGCAACTTCTCTTAATGAGTAGCTTTTTTGTGAACTGAACAGAGTTGAGATGATGAAGGACGAATAAGCAATAGCTTGCAATTTGTTTAGCCAATACAAGGACTTACTAGAAAAGCTTTTAGTTGGATTTGAAAAAGAATGTGTTGCACTACTAACCATAAATACCTTAATACCGCATAAACGATATGATTGAAAAGCATTAATATTAATAAAATATGCTCATCTCAACAAGATATTTTTTACAGAATAAAGTTTAATTTATTTCTGGAAGTTTTTTAAGATATCTAAAAAACTAATTTGAATGAAACACGTTTAAAATTTTAAAAATTAATTCCACATCATCGACAATACCAACAACTTCGCAATCCAAGCATCAATATCCACACCAATATCTTGGTCATTAAATAATGCATAATCTTTTTCTATTAATAATTTAATTTGATAACTTTCAATTGCGTCTAGTAAAATACCAGCTTTCACTAAGCGTTCTAGACCTTCTTTCGCGTTCGACGTTTGACGCGAGCTTATAAATAAATGCGCGAACGATCCAGCCCAAGATTGGTAACTTAATAACCAAACTTGTTGCTCCCAGGATTTTGGAATATCCACCATTACATCCATTCGACTGCCTTGTGTAAGACTTATTACGCCGTTGGCGAATGTCCACTGCGTCGGATCAAATCCTTTTAATACTTCGTTATCAAATTCAAAACCTAACAAAATAACTATAGGGTCTGATTTAAAATTTTTGGCGGATGACTTTTCTGTTATCGACCATTTCAAAGAAATCTTCGGAGCTTGTTGTAAAATTTGATAAGCTATTTTTCTGGATTCAGGCGTCCATATTCCCGCAAAAGGCTTATAGGTTCGATATAAAGAAAATAAATTTTCAAAATGAATATTTTGCCATTCATAACGAAATTCTTGCGCCCCCACTGGTTGTACAGATGCAATATAGGGTTGCATTTTTCCACCAGATATTCGTCGCCAATCTTGGAAATTTAAATTTAAAAATCCTACATAGGGCTGTTCGTAGGAATGTTGAAAATCAGATGTAAGATTATCAATAAAAAATGAGGGTTGAGTTTCAATAAAATCCGTAGCTGGAAACCAGCGCAATGCTTTAATATTGATTGAACCTTTTACACTTGCTAATGATTTATTTAATGGGCGATTCCATTGCCAATGTGCATCGGTTTTTTTAATTTCCCAAGAGGCAGTGGCAATATCTGTATTCGCAGGATCAAAACTTTTACCCGTTAATGTATCAGCATTTATTTTTAAGGCTACACTTAGATTATCAGCTTGAATATCCGCGTCTGTATTAAAATTAATATTTTTCCAGCTAGAGTTCCAATGCGAGAACTTTCCATCTTCTGAATTAATTACGCGGCAGTTTGCAGAAATATTTTGAATAGCAGGCTGGATAAGTTTTGATTGTGCATCACAGGTTAAAAATAATTCAGGTTCTTCATATTGAAAAAAATCAACTGATGTAGTTGTATTTTTTCGTAGCCATTGTTGTGGAATTTTTAACCAACTTAATTCAAATTGAGCTGGATATGCTCGTTGTTTAAGTTTTAATCCTTCAAACCAGCGAGGATGTGAAACCGATAATTTCCATATTCCTACTAACTTTGATTCATGCGCTTGTGCGGGAAAAACTGGTTTATCTTTTCTAGTAATTTCTTCTTTGGTTAAACACAACTCTGGCTTTTCGCATTCAAATACTAAACCTTGAATTTCTGTTTGTTGAAAACCTTGTTCAACAGCAAGTAAACCTACAGACATTTTATGTCGTGTAGCTTGATGATTTGCTGTTGCAACCCATTGACGAACTGCAGTATTGGTCTGATGGTTTTGATATAAACCCAATAAAGCAGCGATTAATGCCATAAAAACTACTGTGATCACACCAACAATTTTAAAATTCACCTGCTTATCCTTTAGCTTTTATTTTTCAAAACTCACGAATCGTTCATAGACTTCAAGCACATTTCAATTTATGTTCTCGCTTTGTCATATTCTTGTCATCTGGAGGACATATTGCGAACTTCCATTATTTTAATAACAAGTGGCATCATCGCGGGACTCGGAATATTTTGTATTGCAATTTTGCAGCCCTGGTTAAGTTACGAATATTTTTTCTCTGATCTATCTGCCATTGTTGATGTCAATCCATTATTTGGGGTCACCTCAACAGTCGTAGCCATGCTCTGGTTTGGTTCAGGAATGGCTTCTTTTCTTGGCGCTTTACTGGTCACCGGCGTCTATCAAACTTTTTTATTTTCCAGTGCTGGTTTAAGTGCGGTGTTGGCTTTGGATGAAATATTACGTTTTCATGATTACGTTTCACCACAACTTCTTGGACTAGGCGAACGTGAACCAAAAATTTTCTTCATCGCAATAACTCTTTTGTACTTATGGATATTTCGAGAAATCATTGCACACGTAAGATGGATAATCTTAGCAGTGTCAGGCTGTTTTTTTGTTTCAAGTTTACTGATAGATAATAGTTTTGTACGAGAAGAGATAATTTTTTCATGGTTGCCTTTTCTAAGAACAGAGGCTTTCGGTGAGATTGTTGAATTTTTAATTGAAGATACTTTGAAAACCATTGGAATCTTTCTTTGGATATTATTTCATTTAGAGGCAGCACGTTTTTTAATTCGTGAACAATTACAAATGAAAAAATCCTTACCATTTGTTTTAGAATATCCAGCTAACTACTCGTCAAAAATGACTCAACATACGAGTGATTCAATTCAATCTCGTAAAAAGAAGAGCGTTTCTGCCTAATTCACAATGCAACAGAGAATTTATGGATCATTTATTTTGGAAAGGTATCGAGAACAGTACTCAATCATACGTATTGGAAGAAGCGATTCAGCAATTGCAATGGAATAGCGATGGACTTATTCCAGTGATTGCGCAAGATAAACATTCCAAAGTTGTATTGATGATGGCTTGGATGAACCAAGATGCTTTGCATAAAACATTACGCACAGGTCAGGTGTATTATTGGTCACGTTCCAGGCAAAAACTCTGGCAAAAAGGCGAATCATCTGGGCACACCCAGCATTTAATAGACTGCCAGATTGATTGCGATGGTGATACTCTGCTGCTTCAGGTTGAACAAAAAGGACCGGCCTGTCATACCTTGCAACCGCATTGTTTTTTTTGGACAGTCGATGGTCAACGGATTAAAAAATTAAATACCTAATCAGCAATAAATAACCAGAGATGTTTTCATGACTGTTGAATTTTCCAGTGTTATTCCGCTTTTATTACACAATACCCAAGCGCAACAACGTACTGAATTTATTCCTAAAGATTTCAATAACGTGACGATGTATGTCTGCGGTCCAACAGTATACAACCGAGTTCACATTGGCAATGCTCGACCGATGGTGGTGTTTGATGTTTTAGTTCGATTATTAAAACAGCGATATCCAAATGTGCGTTACGGCCGTAATTTGACCGATGTTGACGATAAAATTAATGCGGCAGCAGCAGTTGAAGGTATTGATATTCGAACTCTGACAGATCGTTATATCCAAGCTTTCCATGAAGATATGGCGGAATTAAATGTTTTACCGCCGAATATTGAACCACGTGCGACTGAACATATGTCTGCAATGCTCAATATGATTCAACAACTCATAGATCAAGAATTTGCTTACGTCGCTGAAGGTCATGTTTTATTTCATGTACCAAGTTATACATCCTATGGAAAGCTATCCAATCGTAGTGTGGATGACATGATTGCAGGTGCACGCGTTGAAGTTGCGCCCTATAAAAAACATCCAGCGGATTTCGTATTGTGGAAACCTTCTTCTCCTGAACAACCGGGTTGGGATAGCCCTTGGGGTAGAGGTCGACCGGGTTGGCATATTGAATGTAGCGCAATGATTTTTCAGCATTTTGGTTCTTACATTGATATTCATGGCGGTGGCCAGGATTTAATTTTTCCGCATCATGAAAATGAACGTGCCCAAAGTTGTTGCGCGCATCAAGTGGAAGAATTTGTCGGTCATTGGCTACACAATGGTTATCTCACCACCGGTGGTGAGAAAATGGCAAAATCAACCGGAAATTTTACAACAGTACGTGCCCTGCTCGATCATTATTCCGGCGAAACTCTGCGTTATGCTTTGCTGTCGGCACATTATCGTTCACCGTTAGAATGGACTGAAAGCACGCTTCAACAAGCACAACAAAGTTTATCGCGTTGCTACATCGCGCTTCGAGACAGCGGATTCGCCGATTCTATACTCCAATTGCAAATTGATGACGATGTTCAAGCTGTAGAAAATGCATTGTGTGATGACTTAAATACAGTGACGGCGCTTGCTGCTTTGCATCGATTAGCACAACGAGTTTTTAAAGCAGATGGAAATGAAGAAAAAGCGCAACTTGGTTATCAACTCAAACAAGCAGGCTCACTACTTGGATTGCTTCAAAGCGATCCTAATCAATGGTTGACGGGTAAATTTTCCGATAATGCAATTTCCGCTGAAGCTATTGAAGCATTAATTGTTAGGCGCAATGAAGCTCGTAAAAATCGAGACTTTAAAACGGCAGACAGTGTTCGAGAAGAATTATTAGCTATGGGAATCGTATTAGAGGATAGTGTGAACGGTACTCGTTGGCGTAGTGAATCCAATGGCTGATTTCTGTCTTTGGGTTTTTAAGAAATATGCTTAGCCAATTTTTAATTCGATGCGTCATTATTTATCGACGCTTTATTAGTCCCTTCTTTCCACCGCGCTGCCGTTTTTTACCAACCTGTTCTGAATACGCGATCCAAGCCTTGCAGCAACACGGGGCTTGGCGCGGTGGACTTCTAACTATTAAACGCTTCAGTCAATGTCATCCATGGGGGAAATCTGGATTTGATCCTGTCCCAGAGCATTTTCATCTTTCGAAGAAGAACCAGTTGAGTTATCGTGATACTCCCCAATCTAAAGATTAAAGTAATATTTAAAGCCACTTAATGCATACGCACTCATACCCAAAACAAATGAGATTTTAGGACGCCGTGCGCGCCGCGACGAATAGGTAGCGGCAGGCCAGCGGACAAGCAAGCGAGACCAGCCGAGCATACTTTTTTGTATGTGAGCATGGCGAGGAGCGTAGCCAACAAAACATAAAACTCAGTTGTGACGGGTAATAATTAATGAGGATACTAATGAGCGCCCTACCAGAAATTGAAAATGTAAACGTCGTATCGCAAGAGCCGTTGATGACGCCAGCGATTTTAAAGGGCCAATTGCCTTTAAATCCAATCGTCAAAAAAGTGGTGCAAGAGGGTCGAGCTCAAGTCAATCGTATTTTAGACGGTGAAGATCCGCGATTATTAGTCGTAGTTGGTCCCTGCTCTATTCACGATACGAAAGCGGCTATGGAATATGCACGGCGATTAAAAACATTAGCGGATCAAGTCAAAGATTCGATGCTCATTATTATGCGAGTGTATTTTGAAAAACCTAGAACAACCGTGGGTTGGAAAGGATTAATTAATGATCCTTATTTAGACGATTCTTTTAAAATTGAAGAAGGTTTAAAAATTGGCCGTAAATTACTCATTGAAATTTCTGAAATTGGTTTACCCACTGCAACTGAAGCATTGGATCCTATTTCTCCACAATATATTCAAGATTTAGTGAGCTGGTCAGCCATTGGTGCACGCACCACCGAATCACAAACGCATCGTGAAATGTCGAGTGGATTATCTTCGCCTGTTGGTTTTAAAAACGGTACGGACGGTAGCCTTGAAGTTGCGATTAATGCATTGTTATCGGTATCGCGCTCACATCGCTTTTTAGGAATTAATAACGAAGGTCAAGTATCGATTATTCACACACGTGGAAATAAATACGGTCATGTTGTATTACGCGGTGGAAATGATAAACCGAATTACGATTCAGTGAGTGTAACGCTGTGCGAAAACGCATTGCGTGAAAAAAATATTAAACAAAATATTATGATTGATTGCAGCCATGCTAATTCCAATAAAGATCCTTATTTGCAGCCACTCGTTATGGAAAATGTCGTGCAACAAATTACCGAAGGTAACACTTCAATTATTGGTGTAATGATTGAAAGTCATTTAAAAGGCGGTAGTCAAAAATTAACATCGGATCGTTCAAAATTAGAATATGGCGTGTCAATTACCGATGGTTGTATTGATTGGGAAACTACGGAAAAATGTTTGTTAAATGCACATAATCGTTTGAAAGATATTTTGCCAAACCGTAATCGTCGAGAGTCTGCAGCATGAGCGAATTAATAGAAACTCCTACTATAAAAATTTCAGATGCAGCGCAAGAATATTTGCGCCAGCTTTTGTCTAAGCAAGAAAGCGTTGGAATGAGCGTTCGTATTTTTGTAGAGCGTGCTGGCACACCACAAGCTGAGTGTTGTATGGCGTATTCACCAGCCGGTGAACAAGAAGAAAACGATGTCTGCGTTCCATGCGAAGGCTTTAACACCTATTTAGAAGAAAAGAGTGTGCCTTATTTAAAAGATGCTGTGGTCGATTACAACCCAGATCGTTTTGGTGGGCAATTAACGTTTCGTGCGCCGAATTCAAAAATGCCACAAATAAATGAAAATGCTGGTATTGAAGAACGTATTGAATATATTTTACAAACTGAAATTAATCCAATGTTGGCAAGTCATGGTGGAAACGTCAGTTTAGAAGAGTACGAAGAAGATACGCATATTGCCGTATTGCGATTTGGTGGTGGTTGCCAAGGATGTTCATCGGTTGATTTAACATTAAAAAGCGGTGTTGAAACAACATTGCGTGAACGTATTCCAGAATTACAACAAGTGGTAGATGTTACGGATCATACGAATCGAGAAAATGCGTATCTTTAATAATTGTTAAATAAATCTCAAACGCTAGGGCTATATAGCGAACGTAAATTGTTTTCCATATTGTATATCTTATGAATAATGTTTTGTGGGAAAGTACATGCGGGCGAATGATTATTCGCCCCTACGATGATCTTCAAAGACTAGCGTACTGTTAGGAAATTAATAATTCTTGCAGGGGCGAATA